>CALMEH010000652.1 GCA_937863115.1 uncultured Acidobacteriota bacterium | reverse complement strand
CCCGCCGCGAGAGAATCTCGCCATTTTTGCCTGTTATAATTCGCGGACTACCAAGCGTATCGGTTGTCAGATAATTTACTTGCGGTGTCGGATTTGTCGGTGGCGGAGTTATAGCATACTCGGCAACCAAACTTCCGAAAGCATCATAGACAAACAAAGTATTTTCTGTATTGCCAAGTTTCTTGACTCGTTGCCCGTCGCCGTCATAAACATAATTGCCGAGCGGTTGATTGTAGCTGTCTTTGACTTGTGTTTGCTTGTTCAGCGCATCATACACGAATCTTTTGCCATCAGCATCTTTCGTTACATTGCCGTTGGCATCGTATTCGTAATCTTCCGAAAGCGTGAAACGATTATCCGTTTGCTGTGCCGCCGGATTCAGCGATTTGCGGTCATTGGCACACACCACAGGCAAGCCGTTTTCCAGACACGATTTGGGCAGAGTCGTCGTGTTCGCCTCATCAAACGAGCGATTGCCGAAACGGTCATAATTGAAGGTTTGTTGCCAGCCCGTTTGGTTCGGAATCGTTTCTTTGGCTTGCTTCAAACGGTTCAGCGCGTCGTAAGTGTAAGTCTGCGTTGCCGTAAATCCCTGCGCCGCGCCGACGGTCGGAACGGTTATCGTCTGTTTGGCGATATTGCCGTTGTTCTTTGCCGCGTCAACCGTCGTGCCGTTCGCTTGCAGTTCGCCGTATTCGTAATTGATTTTCCAAAGATTCGTCGTGTTGGTCGGCGAGTTTCCGAGTCCAAGCTGTGTCGGCTGAAATCGCTCGTTATAGACGGTTGATTCCCAAAGCCCGTTGCCGAGCCGCATTTTCTCAACCGCGCCCGCGCTCGTGTATGCAAAATCGCTGGCAAACGTCTTACCGTTTTTCACCACCCGCGACAAACCGCCGTCCGCATCATAAAAGTTTCTGACAATTTTCCCGCTCGGATACGTTTCTTCGGTCAAAGCTCCAGAAAGACTGTATTTGTAACTCGTCGGATAAATCTGCCCGTCCGTAATCTGCTGATGATTTGTCAGTCTGCCGAAATTATCAAAATTCGTATAAAGCGTTTCCGAAACCGAACTCGAAACCTTCGTCAATTTGCCTTTTGCAAAATTCGGCGTTTGCGGTTGTGCCAAACCTTTGCCGTCATAAAAATAATTGACATCCGGCGTATTCGGCTCAACCGTTTCATATCCGGCGTTGGCGCAAGTCGTCGCGCCCAAAGCACCCGTTCCGATAACCCGATAACATCTGTTGGTAATCCGATTCGCCTTGTCATAATCGTAAATCGTCTTGATTCCGCGAGCATCGCGTTTGGTTTTCAGATTTCCGATAAAGTCGTAAGTGTAGCTGACCGTTCCGCTTTCTGGATTTGTCGCCGTTTTGATGCGCGAAAAACTGTCGTAAGTAAATGTTCGAGATTGTCCGCCTTGATTAACCTGAATTAAATTTCCGAGTTGGTCATATTGATAAGTCGTCGGCTGATGCGGACTTGCCAAACTTCCCAAATCCGCGTCCGCCGTCGCTCCGCCAAACGCCGTCGCTTCATCAACTCTGATAATCCCGAACTTGTTTGAAATCGTCCGCGCCTTTCTGCCCGATGCGTCCTTTGCCACGACATAACTTCCGACAAATCCCGCCGCATCCGAAATCCCGAACTCCACCGTTCCCAAACTTGCGCCTGTCTGCCCGTTCACCGCCGGAGCGTAAGATTCGACAACTCTGCCAAGCTCGTCATATCGCGGTTTCGACCACATCACCGTTTCGCCCTGCCGAGTTCGTCTTGCCTATACAGATTTGAAATTATCAAAAATCTATTTCCAGCTTTTGTTTAAATCATCAATTATCTCCTTGTGAACTGCGTCCATTTGTGTAGCTATGTTTTTCCAAGCATTATGTCCGGCTACAATTCTTTTAGCCTTACCTAAATCAGTATTTAAAACTTCTCTTATTACCTTTATTGAGGGAATGATTTGAAATCCTTGTTGCTTTAAAAATGGAACTAAATTTTCAACGGTTTCTCCATCAGTAACTTTTTTTTGACACAGAACTACTGCTTCTTTATGCTCCATCATATACTTCATAGACAAACAATGTGTTTCTTATCGGACTTGTTTTCTTAATTCGCTCGCCTTCGCCGTCATATTTGGAGACTTATATTGATTAAATTTCAAGTTCCTTATAGAAATTTAAAAGTTCACTTAGAATATCAACATCTTTTGACTCCCATTTTTGCTTTTCACAAAAGGCAACTACATCTTTAGTTAATTTCAATAACATTTGTAAAAAATCCTTGTGATTGATATTTGTAACGGTTGCACAGATATTTTCACTTAAACGACTCTCAATAAATGTTATTTGCCAGTTTAAATCATCTTCAATTAAAACTTTAAAGAGATATGGTCCATCCATAAACCTGCATTCGCATAAAGTTTCTTTTGCAAATACTAAAGGCTTTAAATTTTCTAGCCACCAGCCAAGAATGATTACGGGGAAATCTACCCAACGGTTATCAGGAAACGCTTCTTTCTCAACATCAAACCATATTTGACCAGTAATTAATCGGTTTAAAGTAAAACTATCTAAATTTATGTTTAGTTTAAAAGCCATAATTAAAATTTTGGATATGCAGTTTCTATTGTTTTTGTAACTCTATTAAACCACATTTCTATAACAGTGCCATCTCTGGTTGCTCCTCTAAGGACTACTCTATCTCCTTGCACTCTTTGAACAGTCGAATTTTTATAAGCATTACGCACAGATTTTTCAATTTGGCTTGGTGTCATATAATCAGGAAACTTATCCTTGCCTTTCGTCCCATCTTGCATGCTTTGCTTATATCCATTTCCATTAGCCGTATGATTTTCTATAATGTGTTCAATGTCTATTTTTACTTTCTTATAAGACGGAAGATTAATGGGTTTTGTTGGTTTATTCGGGTCTTGAGACGGTTCTTCAAAACCTTGTGGATTTGGCGTAGCTGTGTTGGTTATAGTTTGCACAGGCGGAACCATTATTTCCATCTCTTCAACAGTCATATTCATTGCCTCTGCCGTCTTAATATTATCCATTGCCTGATTGTAATCAGGCATACATTGTATTCCCCCTCTTCCACAAGCATAACCGCCTGGAATTGATTCTGGTTTACTTAAAGACACGGCTACAATGGTGGCGGCGGCGGCGGCGGTAACACCTATACCTTGAAGTAATTTTTCTATTGCTTCGGGGCGAACTCCCCACTCGAATAATTTTTGAACAGCTTGTCCTTGAGTTGCTACCATTACTGCTCCTTCTTCTGAACCCGGTCGGAAAACTTGAATTTGGTCGCCAACCATATAAACATAGTCTTTCAACTCTGTATAACCGGCGGCTGCCATTTCTTCTAATGTGGCGAAATACTTAACATAAGGATCATTAGCACTCGTCCCGTAATATAAACCTAACGAATCGGTCAAATTAGTCGGATTATTCCTTGTATAAGCATACCTGTTCCAAGATTGTGCATCTTGCACATTGCCCGATGCCATTAACGGGTCGGGCGTGGTAAATCTTCCGTGTTTGTTTGAGTAATATCTGTTCTGGGCGAACTCTAAACTAGATTCGATGTCTTTTTCGTAACCCGTGAATTTTCCGCGCACCGCATCGCTTCCATAATTGGCGCGTGAAATCTCTTCACCGAACGGCATAAAATCTCGACGTGAGAGAATCTCTCCGTTTTTGCCTGTAACGATTCGAGGACTGCCGAGTGTGTCAGTCGTCAAATAATTTACATTCGGCGATGGATTTGTCGGCGGCGGAGTTATCGCATATTCGGCAACCAAACTGCCGAATGCGTCATACACGAATAGCGTATTTTCCGTGCTTCCGAGTTTCTTCAGGCGTTGTCCGTCGCCGTCATAAACATAATTGCCGAGCGGCTGGTTATAGCTGTCTTTGACTTGTGTTTGTTTGTTCAGCGCGTCATAGACGAATGTTCTGCCGTCGGCATCTCTGGTCATATTGCCGTTGGCATCGTATTCGTAATCTTTTCTGTTGCGGTTTCAGTAATAAACAGCTAGTCAAGATTTTGCGAATCGAAAATGGAATAAAACAAATCTTCCTTAAGAAGACTTTTGACAGTGGAAACAATATTTTCAATAGTAAGTTTTTCAACTATAATCATATCTTTACAGTAAAAATATAAACCTGATTGACATTCTCCAGTTTCTCTGTTTTTCCTAAAAATAGACTCAATGTTTTGCGTGGTAAAAAATGTGGCTGTATATAAACTACCGTTTTTAAACCTAATCTCAACATCAACATTATCGTCGTCGAAATTTAGAGGATTTGTTCCTACTAATATTGCTACGTCGTATTCATCACTAGGAACGATTATATAAGCATCATTTTCATTGTAAAATTCATTTTCCATAAAGTTTTTGAAGTTCATTTATAACTTTAGCTTGATTAGCTTTTGAGGATTTAGCTAAAATCTCGATACTGTTGTTTCCGGTATTCCTAAAGTAAACCCTTCCTCCATTTTGTCCTCTTGCCTCAATTATACCATTGAAGAGAGATTTATTTCCTTTGCCTGGATTCATATTTCCGTTGCTTAATTGTGCAGTTATATTGTCTATATCTCGTTGAACATTTTGGTTGCGAGTTGCACTTTCAGCTTCTCTTGTAAGCAATTTACTTTCTTTAATTCTTGAAGTAATAGTAGTTGGTTTATTCGGGTCTTGAGGAGGCTCTTCAAAACCTTGTGGATTTGGCGTAGCTGTGTTTGCTACTGCCACAGGTGGCACCATTTCGTCAGACTTTTCTAAAATTTGGTTTTCCATTTGAGCAGCTTTTCCCATGGCTTCGCTATAACACCCACCGGGTCCAATCAGCCCACACTGATACTCACGCGGAATATCTTTAGACGCTTCATAAACAAGATAGGTAAGAATACCCACAAACGCCGCTTCCGCTAATCCAGCCACCGCTCCAGCCCCCGCCATCCATTTCAAAGCCTCTGCCATGCCTTCTGCTGTTTGGGCAAAAAGCATTTTATTTCCTGTAAATGGATTAAGAGCTAATAATTCTCCTGATTTTGTTACGCTTATTAAATTGTCTGGAGTAATGAGTTGATCTTCAGATGTGTAATCTGTTCCATAAATCGGCTTACACCATTCTCCCGGTTTGCAGGTAGCTGGCAAATACCACCAAGGTTTTTTATCTTCATCTCCTTCCAAACCTAAATGGTCGGTTATATTTAACGGATTATTTCCAACGTAAGCGTATCTGTTCCAACTCTGCGGATTCCATACTTTACCCGAAGCCATCAACGGGTCGGGCGTGGTAAATCGTCCGTGTTTGTTGGCATAGTATCTGTTCTGGGCAAACTCTAAACTAGATTCGATGTCCTTTTCGTAGCCTGTGAATTTTCCGCGCACATTGTCAATACCATAGTTTGCGCGTGAAATCTCTTCACCGAACGGCATAAAATC
>CALMEH010000651.1 GCA_937863115.1 uncultured Acidobacteriota bacterium | reverse complement strand
AGCCGAACAAAATCCGCAGTTTCAAACAATTCAGCAAAATTACCAAAACGCCTTCAACGAACGCCGTGAAGCCGCTGTAAAATTTTCTTCCGAAAGCCCTGAGTTTCGCCAAAACTACATCGAAGCCGACAAAAAATTTAACGATTCACGCAAAGAAGCATTGAAATTCGTGCGCGATACGAGCGATGCGAAATTTAACGATGTCAATTATGTTTTCCCGACTTTCGTTTTGCAAAATATGCCGATGGGCGTTATCGGTCTGATTATCGCGGCGATTTTTGCGGCGGCAATGAGTTCGATCGCTGCTGAATTAAATTCGCTCGCCACCGCGACAACAATTGATTTTTACAGACGTTTGTATAAACCCGAAGCCACCGACGCGCATTATGTTTTAATCGGCAGAATTACAACATTTATTTGGGGAATTTTCGCTTGCATTGTCGCCGTTTTTGCTTCAAATCTCGGTTCGTTGATTGAAGTCGTCAACAAGTTCGGTTCGTTTTTTTATGGCTCGCTTCTTGGCGTTTTCGTGCTGGCATTTGTCGTCAAAAGAGCAAATTCACGCGGCGCATTTTTCGGACTTTTATTCGGCATCGCCTCGGTTTGGATTGCGAGTTTATACACGAATATCGAATTTCTCTGGTTCAATGTCATCGGTTGTTTGGTTACGGTTTTGTTCGGATATTTATTGAGTTTGACGGTCAAAAAAGTATAATAATCTGTGAGGAAAAATTTATGTCAACAACGGTTTTAGAAGCACCAAGAAGAGTTCCGAAAGTTCGTCCGCTTTCCGTCGAAATTTACGATTCGATGATAGAAAAAGGAATTTTAACGGAAAATGATAACGTTGAACTGCTGAACGGAATGGTTATAGAAAAAATGCCAAAAGGAACAAAACATTCATCGGTTACAAACTATATCACCAAGTATTTTTATCGTAATTTCATTGATGAAATAGTAATCAGAGTCTAAGACCCGATAGTTCTTGATGACTTTTCAGAACCCGAACCTGATGTGGTTTTGTGCAGAATGCCCATTGAAAAATATAACTCAAAACATCCCACACCAGAAGATATTTTGCTGATTATCGAGGTTTCGGACACGACAATTCGTTTAGACCGCAACGATAAATATTTTGCTTACGCAAATGCCGGAATCAAACATTATTTAATCGTAAATGTTGAAAATAATACGATTGAAGATTATCGAAAACCGACAATTGACGGTTATCAATCAAAACAAACTTACGAAAAAGGTGAAACATTTTCGCTTGTTGCTTTTCCCGAAATCGAAATTTCCGTTGAAGATTTTCTGCCTTGAGGTTTTTCAAGCATTCATTCGCTCTAAAATCTGACGATTTTGTTCGAGCATTTCCCACGCTTCGGCTTGCATTTGGCGAATTTTCTTAATGGCTTCTTTATCGCGCATTTTTATTTCCAAACCGAACAGCGCGAGTTCGACCAATTTTGTTGAAGTCGGTTTCAAATCGCCGCGCTCCCAACGCGCAATCGTGTTGCCCGAAATGCCGAGATGTTCGCCCAAGGCGGCTTGTGATAATTTTAGTCTTTCGCGTGTTTCTTTGATTTTCATTGCTTTTTTCCTCAAAGTTTTGTATCTTTTTAGAAGGAAGCCGAAGAGGTTTTCGCCTCTTCGGAAAAACCGTCAAGCTAGTTGCTTGACTTTTTATCAAGACAATCAGGACGCTGTTGGAGTTCCGTTAAAACTTCCGACAGCGTTTTTTCTATTCGTTCCAAATTGCGGACGATTAGCGAAACTTGCCGCAAATTTTCATTAACGACAATCCAGATTGCTTGAAGGTCATCTTCAAATAATGAATAATCTTCATTGTTCATAATTTGAACCTCCTTCTGTTAAAGAGCTACAAAGACTTTCGTCTTTGCGCGTTATCAATTATATGTTGTGTATGAAAAATTGCAAGCCAAATTATATGAAAAGCCTAGCCGTGATTATTTTAGTTTCTCTGATTTCCGCGTCTTTTTATCAAACCAAAGCGCAAGTTCGCCCCGTTTATGATTACGGCGCAATCGGACTCGGACAATTATTAAAACGCTTGAACAATACGAAAAGCGTAATGCACATCGGCGCACACCCAGACGATGAAGATTCGGGATTGTTGGCGTATTTGGCACGCGGCGAAAATGCGCGAACGGCTTATTTATCTTTGACTCGCGGCGACGGCGGACAAAACATTATCGGCTCGGAATTGTTTGAATCGCTCGGCGTAATTCGCACCGAAGAACTTTTGCAAGCGCGAAGATTAGACGGCGCGGAGCAGTTTTTTACACGCGCTTTTGATTACGGATTTTCCAAAACTCTGGCGGAAGCAAAGGAAAAATGGGACGAAAAAATTATTCTGTGCGATGCCGTCCGCGCCATTCGCACATTTCGCCCGCTCGTCGTCATTTCAAGATTTTCGGGAACGCCCGCCGACGGACACGGACAACATCAATTCGCCGGATATATTTCGCCGCTTGCCGTAAAAGCCGCCGCTGATCCGACGCAATGCAAATATTCGGGCGCACCTTGGCAGGTTTTGAAATTTTACGTCGGACAAGGTTTCCGCTCAACTGAAAAACCGACTTTGAGCATCAACACCGGACAATACGATTTCTTGCTCGGACGAAGTTACGCCGAAATTGCGGCGGAAGGTCGCAGTCAACACAAAACTCAAGAACAAGGTAGCTTGGAATTAAAAGGCGACAGATTTTCGGGTTTGAATTTAATCGAAAGTAAAGTTACGAAAGTCGAAAAAGAAACAAGCATTTTTGATGGAATTGATACATCTATCAAAGTAATTCCCGAACTCATCAACTATAATACTGATAATTACAAAGAACAATTTGAAAAACTCCAAGATTTAGCCGACAAAACATCAAAAACTTCTGACGAGATAATTAAAAATTGTATTCAAGGTTTGAATATAATTCGAGAAATAAAAAAAGAGATGGGTAAAAGAATTTTTGAGGAGGAACCTTACGGATTAATTCAATTAAAAGTTTTTTTGGCTCAAAAAGAATTGGAGTTTACAGAAGTATTACGTCGAGCAGTTGGTGTCAGAATTGACGCTTTAGCTGATAAAGAAACTGTTTCACCCGACGAAGATTTTCTTACAAGTGTCAAAGTGTTCTTTCCAAATATCGATAATATAAAAGTTAAAGATATTGCTTTGACGATGCCGGATTATTGGATTATTTCGAAAACTGATGAACCGAAAAATACCAATCAAAATTCCTTTTGGCGCGAAAATGCCAATGTCTCAGTATTTTTCAACATAAAAGTTCGAGATAATGCTAAACCGACACAACCTTATTGGATGGAAAAACCGCGAGATGGCAATCTTTTTGAATGGGAATGGAATGATAAAAATCAAAATTTACCGTTTCAAAAACCAATTGCTTCCGCCGATGTGAAAATCGAAATTGATGGCACGGAAATTACGTTTAATCAGCCAATCGAATATCGTTTTGCTGATGACATTCGCGGCGAGATTCGGCGTGAACTGAATGTTGTGCCTAAAGTTTCGCTGGCGTTGGAAAAAGATTTGATGATTGCACCGATTTCGGGCAAGCCTTTAAAGCGAAAGATTTCGGTGGCGATTACAAATAACAGAAGTTCGGCTGTGAAAGGCGAAGTTTCGCTCAAATTGCCGAACGGACAGAAGTTTCTCGTCAAAGCTGGAAAGGGCGATGATTGGTATGACGAGGTGAAAGGTTGGACGGTTGCGCCGGTTTCAAAGGCGTTTGAATTGCAGAAAAAAGGCGAAAAAACTTCGGTTGAATTTGAGGTTTCGATTCCCGCTAATGTCAAAATCGGAGATTTTGACATTAGCGCACAGGCAACGGCGAACGGCGAAACTTTTACGCAAAAAATGAACACGATTGCTTATCCGCACATTCAAACGCATCGTTTTTATACCGAAGCAAAAACAAAAATAGTAATTTTGGATGTTAAAACCGCGCCCGTGAAAATCGGTTATATTGCGGGAAGCGGCGACAGAGTTGCGGACGCGATTCGGCAGATGAATTTTGATGTTTCGATGATTGATGAAAATTATCTGACGAACGGCGATTTGTCGAAATTTGATACGATTGTTGTCGGCATTCGCGCTTCGCAGGTGCGACCGGATTTTATTGCGAATCATCAGCGACTTCTTGATTATACGAAAAATGGCGGAACGCTTCTTGTTCAATATCAGCTTCCGGTTTATCAAAATCTTTTGCCGTTTCCGGCGCAGATGAACGCGAGAGTTACGGACGAAAACGCAAAAGTTACGATTCTCGAACCGAATAATCCGATTTTTAATTTTCCGAACAAAATAACCGACAAAGATTTTGAAAATTGGGTGCAGGAACGCAATCTTTACGCTTTGACTAACTTGGACGCGAATTATAAATCACTTCTCGAATCGCACGACGCAAACGAG
>CALMEH010000650.1 GCA_937863115.1 uncultured Acidobacteriota bacterium | reverse complement strand
TAACTCTCTTTCAGAAAAGCTTAACAAAACAGATATACCTAAAGTGTTTGACAGTTTTGTAGATATGTATCTTTATGGAGTTAATGTTAAACCAGAATTATTTGATAAATCCGGTAGAGCAGAGAAGATGTTACTAAAAGCTAAGGAATACTTTACTCTTAAGGCTCTTGGTTTAAACATTATTGCAGCAACTGGATCTTTCTTATCTGCTAAAACACAAACTATAATCGAAGGTAATAAAGGTATTATTTATACTAGAGATCAATACTTACAAACTCTTAAACAATCATATTCTGAAAGAGAAATGCTACTTTCTCTCATTGATTTTTCGGAGTGTTCGATTAACTGATGCCTTTTTCCAAAAGCGAAATTACGGCGCGGACGATTTCTTCGAGTTTCGCGTCTTTTAATTCGCCGATTTGTCTTTGCATAATTCCGGCGTTTGCCGTAAAAAGTTTGCCCGGACGCGCAAAGCTGTCTTTTCTGAATGAACCGCTTGCCAAATCGCCGTTCGTAATTTTTACGGCAAGCGGGTCGCCGTAAAGTTGGCTCGTAACCTGACACAAAATCCAATCATTGCGTCCCGTATCCGCCAAAACAATCGCCGGACGCAATTTCACATTCGACAAATCGGAAAACGGAAAGCGCACCAAAACTACTGCTCCGATTGCAAGTATTCCCACGCTTCGTCCTCCTCCGCTCTGTTCCAATCTTCGGCTAAAGATTTTTCGCTCAAAAGCGCGGTTTCCGCAACTGCAACAGCCGGTTCTTCCTCAAGAATCGTAACCAACGCCCGCCGCGATTTCGGAAGGTTCATTGATTGTAGTAATTTTACTTTCCCCCGCTTATCAATCACGGCTTCAACTGTCTGAATCATAAATTAATACCTCTGTCTAAATTTTGCTTTTGTAAGATGCAAAGAGCAAGTCATAATTTTACAGAAACCAATAAAAGCTCAAAATAAACAACGCCCCGGCGGCGATGTATGCAACGATGATTAAACTTTCTCGCATTTATTTATTATCAACGATTTGAATTTTAGGAAATCCAAGCTCGAACCTTTTTCTTGATTTTCCAACTATTATTTTTTTTAGTGAGTAGATAAAAAATTCCTTCTCCTCCTAACCAGTCACTTTGATAGCCATATACAACTAACGCTTTAGTTTTTTCTTGGTTGAATCCGACTCTCGACAAAGTTAAAAGCGAAAATGTCTGATATTTTTGGCGAAAATTCTCCCAGCTTTTTGCTTCAATTAAATCATTTTCTGTTTGTGGACGCTTCAAAATTTCTTGAATTTCGTCGCCGACAAGAGTAATTTTCGATTTTAGCTTAAATTGATTTTGAATTTCCGATTCTAACCTATTTCGTTTATTGTAATCTTCAATTATTTTCGTATCGAGGGATAACTTTTTGGTGATATATTTAACTGCTATTCCCTCAAGAATTTCCGAATAAGTTTGTTTTTTGATAACTAAATTTGAAGTTTCATTATCTTCGTCTAAACTTTTTATCAAATCGCTGTAAACTTCATATTCCTCAGCGTTAATTGTGCTTTGAGCAATACAATGGTTCGTTGCTAAAGAAACTAGAAGAAATATTACAGACGATTGAATAACTTTTATAATCATATTTTCTCCATTGATTACTTCCGAAACATTGCCAACATTCGATTTGTAACTAAAAATCCGCCTGCGATATTTATTGTTGCGATCAGGACGGCGATTGCGCCTAAGATTGTTGTTAGATTAAGCGTTGAGCCGGAAAGTTGGAGCATTCCGCCGACTAGGATAATTCCGCTGATGGCGTTTGTAACGCTCATTAGAGGCGTGTGCAGTGCGGGTTTGACGCTCCAGACGAGTTGCCAGCCGACGAAACAGGCGAGCATAAAAACCGTGAAATGCGACAGCGTCGAAGCCGGTGCGACAACGCCGATTCCGACTAATGCCAAACCTGCCAACACCAACCACAGCGGATTTGTGTTGCCTTCCGATTCGTGGCTGCCGTGTCCGCCGGTTTTTGCAATCGCAACGGGCGCGGGTTTTGTTGAAACGCCGGGTTCGGGCGCGGGCGGCGGTGTCGGCGGCGGATAAGTGATTTT
>CALMEH010000649.1 GCA_937863115.1 uncultured Acidobacteriota bacterium | reverse complement strand
CGTTCAAACATTGCCGGAATTTGCAACGAAAACCGAAATGTTTTAGGAATGATGCCGCACCCCGAACGCGCTTGCGAAGGACTTCTAGGCTCAAACGACGGTCGTGGGGTTTTCAGGTCTTTGGCGAAAGCAGTTGAATCAATTAAAAATTACCGCCAGAAAATTTCTAACTGATATTCCTTCGCGCCGCCGTCGTTGTCAACAACGTCAATGACCGCAGTGTAATCGTTATCGCGGCTTGGTTGTTGGATGATTTGAACAGAACCGCGTCCTTTTGTTTTATTCACACCGACGGAAACATTTCGGCGTGGCAGGGAATTTGCAAAACTGTAAGTTCCGTTGCCGTAAGTATTGCCCGACATTGTTGTAACGGTCATCGAGTTTCCCCGAATTTCCAAACGAACTCTGGCATCAACGGTTCCGCGCCAAAACGCGCGTCCGAGAACCGGATTATTATTTTCATTATTGCCACCACCGCCGCCCGAATTTGAATTTCCTAGTTCGCGGTTAATATCGGCGATTGTATTTTGAACATCACGCCAGATGTAGGAATTTGAGCCGTAGCTTGGCGCACGTCGCGCTAAATCTGACAAAATCGCGCCTGCATCGCGCAATTCCGATGCGCGGCGACCATCACGATACATTTGTTGGAAAAGTCCTGCGCTTGCGTCCAACTGCTGTGCCAAAAATGCCACGTCCAAGTCCGACCGTGTGTTTGAACTCGCACGGCTGATATTTTCCGAAGTTTGATCAGCCAAATCAACCGTTTGACGCTTTAATTGATTGATTTGATTTTCAAGCCGCGTTGATGTGTAACGCTCTTCTTGTGCCGAAACCGCAAAACTCAAAGTTAAAAGGAAAAGTAGTGTAAAAATTAAATTTTTTTTCATAAATTGTCTCCTGTAAATATTTAGGGGAGAGACAAACGCTATTTTTGAAGACAGATTTTTGGTTCGCGTTTGCCGAAAAAATTTTCGGATTATGAGATTGAATCGAAAATCTAGAGTCCTAAATTTCATTAACCGTCAATCCCTCATTGCAAAGCCGCCAATCCAAAACTTCCGCGCCGGCTTCTTCCGCCAAAGCATTTTCAACTTGTTTTTTTGCGTCTTCTTCACAGAAAAAAGCGATACATCCGCCGCCGCCTGCGCCGCAAACTTTGGCGGCAATCGCGCCGTTATTTAAGGCTTTTTCAATCAATAAATCCATTTGCGGCGTAGTAATATTCGGCGAAAGTCTTTTGCGTTGCGGATAGGATTCGCGCAAAATTTCACCAACCGCCGTCCAGTCGTTTCGCAATAATGCTTCGCGTAAATTGAGCGAAGTGTCGCGGATTCCTTCAAAAATATTAAAGATTTCGTGGTCGCCGTCAATATGATTTTTGGTGATTTCCCAGTTGTTCGTGCCGGAATTTCGCGGCTCGCCAGTGTAAATTACGACAATGCGTTTTTGCAAAGTTTCCGTATCAATTGCAAGTGCTTCGCGTTCCATTCCGTCGGGGCGAAAATGAATTGCCGAAACGCCGCCGTATTGCGCCGAATAGTAATCTTGATAACCCGTCGGACCTTTGATGCCTTGGCTTTCGCCCGCCGCCGCAATCGGAATAAATCTTTCGGGCGCGTAGCGGTTTCCGACCAATTTATTCAACGCGCCGATGCAGGCGATATTCAAAGTCGAAGAACCCGCAAGACCTGCGCCTGCCGGTGCTTTTGATTCGGTGGTCATTTCAAATCCGGTTTCGGGGTTGAAAAAATAAACGAGTTTTGAAAGCAATTCAAGACGCGGTTCATTTTTCAAATCCCCGATATTTTCAAGCGAGGTTTCAAATTTTTCGCCGCGATCTATTGATTCGAGAATGATTTTATTGTCGTTTCGAGTTTTGATTCGGCAATGCGCCAATAATGAAACCGCAAAATTAACAGTTGCCGCGCCCTCGTGAAACAAAAAAAGCGGCGGAATATCAATAGTTCCGCCTGCCAGGTCAACTCTTGTCGGCGCTGATGATTCGATTATCACTAAATTTTTCCTCTATGAATTAGTATCAGAATTTGTTATTAAAACGAAGAAATATATTAACTTATGTTAAGCGAAGTTTAAAGTTCGTAGTTTCGCATTTAGGTGATTTCTTTGCCAATAATCGAACCGCCTAAATGCGGAACTACAAACTTAACTTTTTGCGGTTTTTGAATTTTCTTTTTTCTCCTCCACAGGTTTTTCCTCGCGGTCGGGCGAATGCGTCAGGTGCAGGCGTTCGCCTAAGTCGTGTAATTTTTCACCGGCGGCTTCTTCAATATTATGGAATTTTTCTTCGATTTTATGGAGCGTTTCCGGTTTAACTTCTTCGACCTTCTCAGAAAGCCAATAACGTTCGACAACGTAAAATAGAACAATGCCGACCAAAACGATAACGAAAAGCGCGACGCTGAACCGCTTGACATCGCCGAGAAGTCCGGTAACCGCACCACTGAAAAAATAACCTGCACCCGCCAGAATGAAAACCCACAAAAAACAGCTAATCGCATCAAGCATCAAAAAGCGCAAATAAGGCATTTTGCCGATGCCGTAAAAAATGCAGATTCCGGCGCGGATGCCGTAGATATATTTTGAAATAATAATCGCAAAACCGCCGAATTTATCTATTAGACGTTCGATGCGCGGACGCGCCATCTGATAAAAACGATAGCTTTTTACCCGATTGCGAAAAACGCGCCCGATAAGGTAAGCGATATTATCGCCGAACATTCCGCCGAGTGTTCCGGCAATCAAAACCTTCAGAAAAGAATAATCCCCGAAAAAGCCGCTATGCGCCGTTACGCCCGAAATAAGCAAAGTCATATCGCCCTCGACGGTGCAGAGCGCAAAAACCGCGTAAATGCCGTATTGTGCAATAATTTGTGAAAGGTGATCCATAAAAATCAAGAAAAGCTAGTTCTCTGTTCAAACGGAAACTTTCAAAAGATTACGCTTTCTGCGCGGTTTGAGTCAAAGGCACTGAGCGTGAACAGAGGCTTTAATGAGAACAAAGCGCGGTAGCAACTTGGCAAAGCAAATGCCCAGCCAAGCCGTTACCGCGCCTTGTTCTCATTTTTTTTTAGTTTTACTATCATATCTGAGATGCGTTTGAAGCCAAATAAAGCGAGTGTGGGGAAAAACCATAAAATAATGATTGTTGTCGGCGAAGCTTCCGGCGATGCACACGCGGCACGGCTCGTGCAGGCTTTACGTTCGCTTGCGCCGAACGTGGAATTTGAATTTTTTGGCGCGGTCGGACACGATTTGCGCGAAATCGGCGTTGAAGAAACATTCAGCGCAGATAATCTTTCAATAGTTGGTCTGCCGGAAATCGCCCACGCTTTGCCGATGTTTTGGAAGACTTTTCAAATCTTAAAACAAACTGCAAAACAGAGAAAACCTGATGCCGTTATTCTGGTTGATTTTCCCGAATTTAATTTGAAACTTGCGAAATCTTTGAAAAAAAAAGGCTTGAAAATAATTTATTATATCTCGCCGCAACTTTGGGCTTGGCGCGAATATCGCATCAAAACTATAAAAAACTCGGTTGATTTATTGTTGACGATTTTGCCTTTTGAGAAAGATTGGTATTTTGAACGCGGCGTTGAACACGTCGAATTCGTCGGAAATCCTTTGACGAGGGAAGTTCACCCAAATCTTTCAAAAGCGGAATTCTGCGCCAAACATAATCTCGATGCGACAAAGCCGATAATTTCACTGCTTGCCGGAAGCCGTTCAAAAGAAATTTCGCGGATTTTACCCGTTTTAATTGAAACAGCAGATTTAATGTTGCAGAAAAATAAAGATTTGCAATTTGTCGTGCCGCTGGCGAAAAATCGCAAATTTGCCGAAGTTGAAAAAGCCGGAAGTGCGAAAATTTCAAATCTCGTTGTGGTGCAAAATGAAACTTTCGACGCGCTGAACGCTTCTGATGTAGCCGCCGTTACGAGCGGCACGGCAACGCTCGAAACCGGAATTATCGGCACGCCTTTGGCAATCGTTTATAAATCTTCGGCGTTTAATTACAAACTTATTCGTCCGTTGATTAGAGTCGAACATTTCGGACTTGTAAATCTGATTGCGCGTGAAAGATTGGCGGCGGAGTTAATACAAGAAGAATTTACGCCCGAAACTTTATCAAACGAACTTTTCCGTCTGCTCGAACCTGAAACAAATAAAAAAATGCGCGAACGATTAAAAGAAGTTACCGAAACACTCGGGCACGGCGGAGCCTCAAAACGCGCGGCGGAATTTGTTTTGAAATTTTTGCAAAAATAGCTTTGGGTAGTTTGTAAATTAATAATTTGTAATGAAAATCGCAATTACAGATTAAAAATCACAAATTACAGAGTGAAAATTACCATTGCAGAATGAAAATCGCTAATTATAACGTGAAAATCGCTAATTTAGAATGAAAATCACGGATTTCATAATGAAAATCGGTAATTACAGAGTGAAAATCGCTAATTACAGAATGAAAATCATTAATTTGGAGTGAAAATCGCAAATTACTTGATGAAAATCGGGAATTTACTCAATCAATGTGAATTAATAGAAGAATCTTGGCGAACTTTGCGTCTTTGCGGGAAATAAATCTGTTTGATTGTGATAGATTTGCTGTAAAATCGAATGATATTTTCCTTCAAAGGCGCAGAGTTCGCAAGAATACGGTATTTTTTCCAAACTATATTAATTTTTATTTTTATCGTCCAAATACGGCGATTGAACAGTCGGCGGCAAGTCATCATCAGCTTTTTTTGCATAGACAGTCGGGACGGAAGCGAAAGGTTTTTCGAGAATTGCAGTTACGGGCGGATTATTAACCTGACTTTGTTTGACGACCAATTCGAGCGGTGTGCCGTCCACTAAACAAAAGCTCAGAGTTTGATCGGTAAAAGTGCTTTTGCAATTCGGACAGCGTTTGTAAGATTCGTCTAAATCTTCGGCAATTTCGGGCGGAATAAATTGCGGCGGATGATTTTTCCGAACGATTTTCGGCTGATAATTAACGGAAGTTTTTCGACGCATTTTTACGACGATCATCCAAATTGCAACCGCCAACGGGATGCCGACGACGAAAAGAAGTAAAACTAACAGAAATAACAATTCCATTTAAACACCTCATTTGTTTGCCGTTCTTTCTGCCAAAAAAACAAAAACGAGTGCAATAAAAGCGGGCAAAGCCTGCGTAAAAATGATCGAAGTTTTCGCCGTCAATCCGCCGAAAATTCCCGCAACGACAATGCACGCGAGAAAAAATAATTTGATTTCACTTTTCCCCGAAATCAATCCCCAAATCAACCCGACCGCCAAAAAACCGTTATACAAACCTTGATTTGCAGCCAAAACTGCCGACGCTTGTGAAAATTCGGGAGTCATATTGAAAATTTTTCTTCCGACTTCGTGATTCCAAAAAAACATTTCGAGAATTAAAATGCCGAAATGAATCAGCGCGACCAAAGCGGTTAAAATATTGGCGATTGTTTTCATTTGAGATTTTATAACACGCTTTGCACGAGATAACAAGAGAGCAGTTAGCAGTCAGCAGTCAGCAGTCAGCAGTCAGCAATTAACAGTTAAGTTTTATGCTAACGGCGGACTGCTGACTGCTAATTGCTAACCGTATCTTGACGCAACAGCGCGAATTGCAATAACTTAGATTATCAAGTATTCCAAATTTCTAACTCCTGTTTCCAATTAAAACTAACAACTATTTGGAATTTGAAAACCGGAATCTTAAATTAAACAAAAAATGGATAACAGAATACATCGCGAAGTCATCGGCGGACATTTGCTCGTGATTGGCGGTGCGGAAGATAAATATAACGAGCGGCGGATTTTAAAAAAGTTTTTAGAACTCGCTGGCGGCGATAAAGCGGAAATTTTAATTGTTCCCGTCGCTTCGGATTATCCCGAATTTGCGGCGGACGTTTATGTTCACGCTTTTCGGCGTTTGGGCGTGGCAAATCCGCGCGTTTTGCGGGCAACCTCGCGGCAAGATGTCGTTTCGGTTGATGCTGACGCGCTACTCGACGGCGTAACCGGAGTTTTTATTTCCGGCGGCGATCAGATGCGTTTGGTTTCGATTCTCGGCGGCACATTGTTCGCACAAAAATTGCGACATTTGGTTACGGAAACCGATTTGGTGATGGCTGGCACGAGCGCGGGCGCGGCGGGAATGTCGGCTTCGATGATCGTGCGCGGCGAATCAACGCCGCATCCGCAAAGAAACAGCGTGCGTCTTTCGCCCGGACTCGGATTTCTGAAAAACGTCATCATTGATCAGCATTTTACCGAACGCGGACGCATTTCGCGGCTGATTACAGCCGTTTCGTATAATCCGTATAATCTCGGCATCGGAATTGACGAAAATACGGCGATAATTTTGGACAAAGACGGCACACTCGAAGTTTTCGGCGCGGGAACTGTAACGATTGTTGACGGTTCGCAGATAACTTTTAACGAAATTGCCGAAGTTGACGACAACGACGCGTTCAGCGTTTGCGGCGTTCAACTGCATATTTTAGGTGACGGTTTGCTCTACGATTATTTCGCCAGAACAACGATTCAACCGCCGAATGAATTTTTATTGCCGGATATAGAGTAACTTAGGATTTAGGATTTAGGATGTAGGATTTAGGCTTCTGAATCTTAAATCCTACATCCTAAATCCTAAATCCTAAATTTTTAATTATGAATATTTTAGAAATCAGAACACTACGCGGACCGAATTACTGGAGCGGTTATTGGAAAAAGCTGATAATTATGCGGCTCGACATCGGCGATTACGAGCAGAAACCATCGAACGAAATCGAAGGTTTTTACGAGCGGATGAAAGAACTTTTGCCGACTTTGGTAAAACACGGATGCAGTTACGGTGAAGACGGCGGATTCTTAAAGCGCGTCGAAGAAGGCACTTGGGCGGGACATATTATCGAACATTTCGCGCTCGAAATGCAGACGCTTGCGGGAATGGATGTCGGTTACGGACGCACCCGCGAAACTTCTGTCAAAGGCGTTTATAATGTCGTTTTTGCATATCACGAAGAAGAAGTCGGACGTTATGCGGCGCGTGCTTCCGTGCGCTTGTTTTTGGATTTGGCGGAAGGAAAATCGCTTGATGAATTACGCGAAATTATCAAAAAAGAAGTCCAAGAAATGCGCGAAATTCGTGAAGACGTGCGCTTTGGACCTTCGACCGGCTCATTGGTCGAAGAAGCCGATTCGCGTGATATTCCGTTTATTCGCCTGAACGATCAATCACTCGTCCAACTTGGTTACGGCGTTCATCAAAAACGCATTCAAGCGACAACGACTTCGGCGACAAATATGATTTCGGTTGACATTGCGGGCGACAAAAGCGCAACAAAAAAACTTTTGGGCGAAATGGGCGTTCCCGTGCCGAAAGGTTACAAAATCCGCGAAGAGGAAGATTTGGAATCAACGATTGAGCGCGTCGGTTATCCGATTGTTATCAAGCCTTTAGACGGAAATCACGGCAAAGGCGCAACTGTCGGAATTAATGATTTAGAACACGCGAAAATCGCTTTTGCCAAAGCAAAGGAATATTCGCGTTTTGTGATTGTCGAAAAACAATTAATCGGCAACGATTTCCGCGCTTTGGTTGTTAATAATCAATTGATCGCGGTTGCTGAAAGAGTTCCGGCGCACGTTATCGGCGATGGAAAATTGACGATTCAAGAACTTATTGACAAAACCAACGAAGACCCGCGCCGAGGTTACGGACACGAAAATGTTCTGACCGAAATTACGATTGACACGCAAACCGAAAGATTGATCGCGGCAAAAGATTACACGCTCGAAACTGTTCTCCCGAAAGATGAAATTCTTTATCTGAAAACCACCGCGAATATTTCGACCGGCGGCACGGCGATTGACAGAACCGACGAAG
>CALMEH010000648.1 GCA_937863115.1 uncultured Acidobacteriota bacterium | reverse complement strand
CCGCGCACGGCAATCCACGCGGCGGTCGGCGAAATTGCCAAAGCCATACCTAAAATCAGATGCGCGAAGCTCGTAAATCTTTTTGCGTAACTGTAACCGAGAACGAAAATAAGCGCGACGGGTGAAAGCGCGAATGTCAGCCAATTTAACGAATATGAAGCGATTTCAAACAAAATAAGCGAAATGATAAAAAACGTCCACGCGAAATTTACGCTTAATTTTCCGCTCGGCAATTCGCGGTTTGCAGTTCTGGGATTTTCTGCATCGAATTTGCGGTCAATTATCCGATTAAACGTCATCGCCGCCGAACGTGCGCCGAACATTGCGACCGTGATCCAAAGAATTTGCCACCAAGTCGGCAAACCGTCTGCCGCGAGAACTGCGCCGAGAAATGCGAACGGAAGCGCGAATAAAGTATGCTCGAATTTTATCATTTCGAGCGTTGTTTTTAATTTTGTCCAAAAAGAATTCATTTAAAATTTTAACCGCGAAACACGCGAAACACACGAAAAATTAAAAAGCAATCTCAATGCCGAAAGAAAATTCTAACAAAATCAAAGGTTCTTGACATTTTCGCTTGGCAAATTGCGAAATTTCTATTTGTCTTATTGCAAAATGCGGTATAATCATCAGCAGAAGTTTTCTTCGCCAAATGACCAATCGCAAATTGCAAATCGCAAATCGCAAATAAAAAAATGCCTTCAGGAAAAACACACGATGCCATAACATTTTTGCTGGTCGCGCCTGTTTTTGCGGCGAGTTATGCCGTAACGAAAGAGATTGCGATTTCTACCGTAATAACTGCGACATTTTTGTTCGGCGGTTTGATGTTTGGTCCCGATTTAGACACGAAAAGCTGTCAATACTCGCGTTGGAGTATTTGCCGATTTCTGTGGTATCCGTATCAAAAAGTCTTCAGCCATCGTTCACGTTGGTCGCACGGTTTGATTTTCGGAACGTTGCTTCGGGTGATTTATTTTATGGGCATCCTGACGCTTGTTTCTTTTCTAATCGCTTATATTTTCGCTACTTACACCGGCGGCGATTTGCCGCGGCTGATGGAATTTGCCAAAACTTGGCAGCAAATCGGCGCATACATCAACACAAATATCGGCGAATACGCTTTGCCGTCAGCCTTTATCGGACTCTGGCTCGGCGCAGCAAGCCATACTTTTACCGATATGGCAGGTTCATTCGTCAAAACCGGACGAGTTACTGAATTTTTATAAATGATGAATGATTAACGATGAATGATGAATTCCTGAACTCGAAATTCATCATTCATCGTTGATCATTTACTTACTTTCCCGTTCGTGCTGTCGCAAGGCGCAAGGCTTGGCGGCGGACAGCATCGGAGACGTTGCGGTTTTTGGAAATCGCGGCTAAATCCCGCAGTTGCAAACGAGATAAAATCGTGATTACCTGTCCAATCGGAGTGCGCGGATTGAGAGCTAATTTGTGCATAATCTGGTAATTCCGCATCCAGCTTCGATTGATGGAAATAAGCCGCAAAACGTCTTCGGGAACAGAACGCATCGAAGCAATTTTTTCGACTTCGTTTTCTGTGATGCGCGGATTATTGATAACGGCTTGCGCGACAATGCGGTTCGGATCGCGGATGAGAACATTTCGGGCTTCGCGGTCGCCTTTTTGCGCCCATTTTACGCGATCTTTCATTCCCATCTTCAAGATTCGGTTAATCATCGAAATTCTTTCAGCCGAAACCGAATCTTCTTCGAGTGTGATGTCGCCTAAGATTTTATTAACGATGGCTTCGCGCTGTTCGGCTGTTTCTTCGTAAATTTCTTCGATAAATTCGAGCGAAGAAAGCCAAGAATCATCAATTTCCGAGTCGGGAACTTCGATGTGTTCGGCGAGAAAAATTGCGTCTTCAAAACTAATACCCGATTTTTCAAAATCTTCCGCAAATTCTGCCGTTTCAATAAATTCCGCCGCCGCTTCTTTACCTTGGGCGCGAAGTTCGTTAGCAACTTGTTGTGCGCCGCGTTCTTTTTCAAAAAATTCGCGTTTTGTTTCTGTGGCACGGCGTTCAGCTTCCGCCGTGCGATAAGGATTAGCGATAATCGCATCAATTATCGTCGGATTTTGAATTAAAAGTTGTTGATTAAGCGAAAGAAGTTCGAGCAGTTCGCCAACGCGGGAAGTGCGTGCAAACTTACCAAGTGATTGCTCCGGTGTTTTTGGATTTTGCAAAATCGCTTCGTAAGCCTCATTTGGCAGATTTTGTTGTCCGGCAAAAAAATCAAGCACACGCGGCGCAACATCTTTCGATTGCAAGATTTCCGACAACTCGGAAACATCTTGTGAATTAAGCGTTTCACGCGCATTTTTTGCAAGTTCTTCATCCGTGCCGGTCGCCAACGCAATCAAAACTTCGAGCAAATCGTTCTGCGCCAAAGGCAGAATTCCGCGTGCGGCGGCAAGTTTCGCCGTCATCGGCGCAGTGCCTTCGATAACGGCTTTGACTGCAGGGCTTTGAGAATTGATTTCAAAATTCATAATGCAAAGGCTGGAGTTTTCAGTTTATTGGGAGTTTTATTATGTTGGCAAATCCAAAATTTGCAGAAATCATTGTAACATATATCAAATAACATCTTGACTATCGAAAAGCCATAAACTAGATTAAATCTTTGCGGGAAACGTCCCCTTTTTCGCAGAAAAAAACCTTTAAAACTTATAATATCAATAAATTAAAATGGTAAAAGACGAATTAAAAAATCTTATTGCGGAAAAACGCGCTCGAATCGGCGTTATCGGTTTGGGCTATGTCGGTTTGCCGCTGATTATCGAATTTGCATTAAAAGACTATGAAACCATCGGTTTTGAAGTTGACGCAAAAAAAGTAGAAACATTAAATCAAGGCACATCTCACATTGTTGACGTGCCTTCGGAAAATGTCCAAAAAGCGATTGCTGACGGAAAATTTGCGGCAACAACCGATTTTTCCGCACTGAAAAATTGCGATGTAATTATTATTTGCGTTCCCACGCCGCTTCGTAAAACAAAAGACCCGGATATGTCATACATTTTGGCGGCGGGCGAAGAAATTAAAAAATATGCGCGTCGCGGACAGCTTGTTATTTTAGAATCTACGACTTACCCCGGAACAACGGACGAAGTTCTCCAACCGATGATTGAAGCCGCCGGATTGAAATTGGACGAAGATTTTCTGCTCGCGTTTTCGCCTGAAAGAGTTGACCCGGGAAATCCGCAGTTTCAAACGCATAACATTACAAAAGTCGTCGGCGGAGTCGGGCAAGATTCGACGGAAGTTTCCGCGCTTCTTTATTCAAACATCGTCGGCGATGTTCACGCCGTTTCGAGCGCACGAGTCGCCGAAGCCTGCAAACTCTGGGAAAACACTTTCCGCGCCATCAATATCGGAATGGCAAACGAAATGGCAAAAGTCTGCAACGCTTTAAATATTGATACTTGGGAAGTCGTCCGCGCCGCCGCCACGAAACCTTTCGGATTTATGCCGTTTTATCCGGGACCGGGCATCGGTGGTCACTGTATTCCATTAGATCCGCATTATCTTTCTTGGAAGGCACGTCAACACGGTTTTGATTCGCAATTTATTACTTTGGCGGAGCAGATAAATTCGGGAATGCCGAAATATGTTTGCGGTTTGGTGCGCGACGCTTTGAACGATAACGAAAAGGCTGTGAAAGGCTCGAAAATTTTAATTTTGGGAGTGGCGTATAAAAAAGATATTGATGATATGCGTGAATCGCCTGCGCTTTCGGTGATTGATTTGCTTCGTTCACGCGGCGCGGAAGTCGTCTATCACGATGATTTCGTGGAAGAAGTTACGTTTGACCACGCTTATACAATCGGCGACGGCGAACCGCTGTATAATCAAGAATTGACTAATGAATTGATTTCTTCGAGCGATTGCGTCGTCATCTGCACCGAACATTCGGGCGTTGATTACAAACGAGTTTGCGAACTTTCAAAAGTCATCGTTGACACGCGCAATGCTTTGAAAGAAGAAATCCGCAACGAAAGTAAAGCCAAAATCGTCAGACTGTAATTATCTGCCCGCGAAACACACGAAATATACGAAAGATTTTAATGATTTATTTTCGCGTATTTCGTGTGTTTCGCGGGCAAAATCTTTATGCTAAAAATTCTGAACATTGTCGGCGCACGTCCGAATTTTATGAAGATTGCGCCGATTGTCCGCGAGATGCGTCGGCGCGAAAATGAATTTCTGCCGCTGATTGTTCACACCGGACAACATTATGACGCGGCGATGTCCGATTCGTTTTTTGTTGATTTGGGCATTCCGAAACCGGATTTTCATCTCGAAATCGGTTCGGCTTCGCACGCCGTTCAAACTGCGAAAATAATGATGGCGTTCGAGCCGATTGTTTTGGCGGAAAAGCCGGATTGGGTTTTGGTTGTCGGCGATGTTAATTCGACAATCGCTTGCGCGTTGGTTTGTGCAAAGCTCGGTATAAAAATCGCGCACGTCGAAGCAGGCTTGCGTTCGCGTGATAGAACAATGCCCGAAGAAATAAATCGAATTTTAACCGATTCAATCTCCGATTTATTGCTCACAACTTCGCAAGACGCGGACGAAAATTTGAAGCAAGAAGGCGTAGCGAAAGATAAAATTAAATTTGTCGGAAACGTGATGATTGATTCGTTGTTTTATAATTTGGAAAAGGCAAAAGAGTTAAAAGTCCGCGAAAATCTCAGGTTAAACGAGAAACATTACGCGGTTCTGACACTTCATCGTCCGTCGAATGTTGACGAAAAAGAAGTTTTCAGCGGATTGCTCGAAGCAATAATTTCAATCAGCGAAAAACTTCCCGTAATTTTTCCCGCTCATCCGCGCACACGCACCAATATCGAAAAATTCGGTTTTGCCGAAGCGATTGAAAATTCAAATATTAAACTCATCGAACCGCTCGGATATTTGGATTTTATGAATTTATATTCCGGCGCAAAACTCGTTTTGACCGATTCCGGCGGACTTCAAGAAGAAACTACGGCTTTGGGAATTCCTTGTTTAACCTTGCGCGAAAACACCGAAAGACCGATTACCATTGAACTCGGAACAAATATCCTAGTCGGCACAAATTCTGAAAAAATTAAACAATCTGCCGATAAAATTCTCGAAAACGATTCAAAAACCGACGCAAAAATTCCGCCGCTCTGGGACGGAAACGCGGCGGAAAGAATTTGCAATTCGTTATTTTAATAAAAAAAAGGCAAAAGTCGAATAACTTTTGCCTTTTGCTTTATACTTTTTAATTTTTACTTGCCACCGCTTTCCATCGGAAATCCGGCATTTTTCCAAGCGGCTGTTCCGCCGACCAGTGCAAAACCATTTTCAATCCCTCTTTTTTTCAATTCAGTTACCAGACCGGCACTGCTGTGTTCGTCCGGTCAGGAACAATAGGCAATAACTTTTTTGCCTTTGGGAATTGTGCCGAAACGCTCATTGAGCAAATTCATCGGAATATTCAGCGAACCTTTGATATGTTCTTGCTTAAATGATGCGTCGTCGCGCGTGTCAATAAAAACGGCATTTCCGCCATCAAAATCTTTCTTTGCATCTGTCAGAGTGATGCGTTCGGCATTGTCAACGTGTCCGTGCGAATCAACTTTTTGCGCCGGATTCGTGTTCGTTGTGTTTGCCGTATTTACCGCGTTTGTTTTCGTAGTTTCAACAGGTTTCGGCGCGGAGGCATTGTTACAACCCGTCAAAATGATTGAACCAACCACGATAAAGGCGGTAATTGATAAAATAAATCGCATTTATAATCTCCTAAAAAAATAATCTACTTTCTTATTCTAAACATTTTCAAAACCTCTTGCCAAATCGGATTATTATCATAAGCAGGGCTTTCCTATAAAAATTCAACTACCGCAAGAGCGGGCGCAAAGCCGCCCTTCCTGACTTGCAAATGTTTTTAACTTGTCTTTTTCCTTTCATTTTGAATTCAAGTTTAAGTTTAAGAAATCAAGATAAAATAGATTTCAGGTCAGGAAGGGCGGCTCTGCCCCCGCTAAGTGTTTGAATAGTCTTTTTCAATTTTTATAGGAAAGCCCTTTTATCATAAGCGGTGTCTGTTATGATAAATTTATTACATCTTGAGTTTTGAAAAATTATGAACAACCTTCCTAAAATCTTTGCGCCTTTGCGCCTTTGCAGTTTAATTTTCCTTTTCGTTTTTGCGGCGTTCGCGCAGAAAATTCCTGCGCCGGCTGACGTTATCGGTTTTACGCCGGGCGATGATCGGAAACTTGCGAATTGGGCGCAGATTGTCGAATATTTTCAGAAACTCGACGCGGCAAGCGACCGTGTGATGTTTGAGGAAATCGGCAAGTCCACGAACGGCAAACCGTTTGTTTATGCAACGATTTCAAGTCCGGCAAATTTGAAGAACTTGGCGAAGTATAAAGAAATCAATGCTAAATTGGCAGACCCGCGATTGATAAAATCGAATCAAAAACTCGCGGACGAACTCATCAAACAAGGCAAGACGATTGTTTTAATAACTTGCGGGATTCATTCGACAGAAGTCGGTTCGACGCTTTCTTCGACGCTGATTGCCGAAAGATTGGCAAAAGCCGAAGACGCGGAAACGCGGAAGATTTTGGAGAATACAATCATTCTGCTCGTGCCGTCTTT
>CALMEH010000647.1 GCA_937863115.1 uncultured Acidobacteriota bacterium | reverse complement strand
CTGCCGGGCATTAATCGCCTCGGCGCGTTGTTTTTCGATCAATTCGTAGCCTTCGGAACGTGCTTCGAGCATTTCGGCTTCATATCGCGCTTGTTTTTCTTCAACGCTTTTTAAAATTTCTTCCGCTTCGGTCGAATTTCCGCCGCGGCTGCGTTCGCGCGATTGCAAAATTCGATTAATCGGACGAAAAAACGTGCGGTTGAGGATATAAATCATCAACAAAATAAGCGCAATGTGCAGAAGCACATAGCCGTTAGGCACGAGTTCGATGCTCTGAAAAGCCAAAATCACGGAAAAAAACATATCTTAATAAAATTATTTCGTAAATATTTATCGTCGAAAAACCGACTTGATTCAAAATAGAAAGAATATCACGCCCAGATTTTAACGGTCAAGCAACGGAATGCACACATTTTCACAAGCCTTCCAACTTGACAGAATTTTTCTAAAATCTTACGGTTTGATTGCACGATTTTTCGCGGAGGCGCATCTGTTCCGGTGAATGGCGCGGTCTTCAAAACCGTTTGTGAGATTGTGAGAGCAATCTTGGGTTGGTTCGACTCCGACACGCCTCCGCCAATTTTGAGGGATGAGAGATGAGGGATGAGGGATGAATTTTTAAATCTCGAATTAAAATGAAGGATTGGATTTCTTTAAATATGACTCCGGGCGTTGGTCCACGGAAGGCAACTCAATTATTAGAGCGTTTCGGTTCGGCGGAAAATGTTTTTCACGCGACCCGAAGCGAACTCGAATCGTTACGGCTTCGCCCCGAAACGGTTGAAAGTATTTTGAAACGCGAATTTTACGAGAAAGCAGTCGAAGAATTGGAAAAAGTTCGTGAATTGGGCGGCGATGTTTTGATTCTTGATGACGGAAGCTATCCATATTTGTTGCGCGAAATTGCCGATCCGCCGATTACGCTTTACGTTATGGGCGATTGGAGGGCGTGTTTTGATGCGCCGTGTGTTGCGGTTATCGGCTCGCGCAAGTGTTCGACTTACGGCAGAAACGCTTCGGAAATGTTGGCGCGAGATTTGGCAGAACAGGGAATTTGCATTGTTTCGGGTTTGGCGCGTGGTATTGACACGGCGGCGCACGAAGGCGCGATTGTCGGAAAAGGCAGAACAATCGGCGTTATCGGCACGGGAATTGACGAAGTTTATCCGAAGGAAAACGCGAAATTAGTTGATAAGATTTTAGAAAATGGCGGCGCGATCGTTTCGCAATTTCCGCTCGGCACGCCACCTTTAAAGGACAACTTTCCGTATCGAAACAGAATCATATCGGGACTCAGTTTGGGAGTTTTGTTGACGGAAGCAACCGAAAGAAGCGGTTCTTTGATTACGGCTCGTTTGGCGATGGAACAAAACCGCGAAGTTCTCGCCGTGCCGGGAAATATTACGTCGCGCAATTCTATCGGCACAAATTATTTGATAAAATCGGGCGCAAAATTGGTTCAGCAATGGCAAGATGTCGTAACGGAATTGCCGGAAGAAATAAAAAACGCGATTTTGCCGCCGAAGCTCGATGAAAAGAAAGAAATACCGAAACAACCTGCGCTTGCGCCGGCAAACTTAAACGAGAACGAGCGCAAAATTTGGGATTTGCTTTCGCCCGACGAAGGTGTTCAGATAGATATTTTGCAAGACGAAAGCAATTTATCATTCGGCGATTTGAGCAAAGTTCTGTTCGATCTGGAAATGCGCGAACTTATCCGCGCTCTGCCGGGCAAATGTTATGCGAGGAAGATTTAGGATTTAAGATTTAAGGATTCGTTTTAATCGGCAGCAAATCTTGAATCTTAAATTTTGAATCTTAAATCGTCCTATTGACACACGGCAAACAAAGGTGTTAGAAGTCAGATGTCGGCGCGAAAAAATGCGTCCGACATATTTTTTTCAAAAAATGGCAAAAAATTTAGTTATCGTCGAATCGCCCGCAAAGGCGAAAACCATCAATAAATATCTCGGCAGCGATTATCTCGTTCTCGCTTCGATTGGGCATATTAAGGATTTGCCGTCGAAGGGTTTGGGCGTGGACATCGAAAATAATTTCGAGCCCACGTATGAAGTTATTCCCGACATTAAGAAGCGAAATAATAAAAAAACCGTTTCCGATTTGAAAAAAGCGGCAAAAGCGGCAGATTCGATTTATCTTGCGGCTGACCCTGACCGCGAAGGCGAAGCAATTTGCCAACATCTTGCAGAAGAGATCGTGCCGAAAAAGCCGAAAAAAGAAGTTTTTCGCGTAATGTTCAACGAAATCACGAAAAACGCAATCAAAGATGCGTTCAAAGAACCGAAACAAGTCAATCAAAATCTCGTTGACGCACAACAAGCGCGGCGGATTTTGGACAGATTGGTCGGTTATAAAGTTTCGCCGATCTTGTGGAAAAACATCGGCGGAAAACTTTCTGCCGGACGAGTTCAGACGGTTGCTGTGCGCCTTGTCGTTGACCGCGAACGCGAAATCGAAGCGTTTAAGCAAACCGAATATTGGACAATCATCGCAAATTTATCGGCGAAATTGCCGCCGAAATTTGATGCACGTCTTTATAAAGTTGAAGATTTGACGGTTAAAACGAGCGGTTTCGATCAAGATTTGAAAAAGACGGAAATGCATATTAAAGATGAAACGACTGCCAAATCAATCGTCGAAGAAGCCGAAAAAGAAAATTTTGTTGTCGAATCGGTAACAACGAAAGAACGCAAACGCAATCCGACACCGCCGTTCATTACTTCAAAATTACAACAAGAAGCGTCGCGCAAATTGAGTTTTCCGGTGAAGAAAACGATGTCGGTCGCGCAAAAACTTTACGAAGGAATCGAAATCGGCAAAGAAGGCGCAGTCGGTTTAATTACTTATATGCGTTCGGATTCGACGCGAGTTTCGGACACGGCTTTGGCGGAAGTTCGAGATTTTATCGGCGGCGAATACGGACAAAATTATTTGCCCGCGAAACCTAATTTTTACAAATCGAAAGGCGGCGCACAAGACGCGCACGAAGCAATTCGTCCAACAGATTCAAACCGCACGCCCGAAAGCGTGAAAAATTATCTTTCGCCCGATGAATACAAACTTTATCGTTTGATTTGGCAGAGATTTGTCGCTTCGCAAATGTCGGCGGCGATTTTTGACCAAACGACGATCGACATCAAAGCCGGAAGATTTACGTTTCGTGCGACAGGTTCGGTGCAGAAATTCGACGGATTTTTGAAGGTTTATCAAGAAGGACGCGACGAAAAAGTCGAAGCCGGTTCTGATGATGACGATTCGGAATTGAATCTGCCGCAAACCGAAAAAGGCGAGGTTTTGAAACTCAACGAACTCAAGCCGGAACAGCATTTTACCGAACCGCCGCCGCGTTATTCGGAAGCGACTTTGGTTAAGGCTCTGGAAGAAAAAGGTATCGGGCGACCTTCGACTTACGCGGCGATTATGACAACGATTCAAGACCGCGAATATGTCGAACGCATCGAAGGACGTTTTCATCCGACAGGTTTGGGAACGACTGTCAACGATGTTTTGGTTGCGGGTTTTACAGACCTTTTTAATCCGACTTACACGGCGCGGATGGAAGAACAACTCGACGAAATCGAAGCCGGAAATATCAATTGGCGCGATGCGATGCGCGGATTTTACGATAAATTTTCGGTTGATTTGAAAAACGCCGAAGTGAGTTTGAAAGATAAAAAGAAAGCCTCAATTCCGACCGACGAAATTTGCCAAACTTGCGGTTCGCCGATGGTTATCAAATTCGGACGCTTCGGGCAATTTCTGGCTTGCGAAAATTATCCCGAATGCAAAACGACGCGCGAAGTCGGTAGTAAGCCGACAGCAGAAAATGCCGAAAATGGTGAATCTGTCGTTGAAGAAGTTCTGCCGTGCGAGCTTTGCGGACGCGAAATGGCTTTGAAAAAAGGTCGGTTCGGTTCGTTTTACGGCTGCAGCGGTTATCCCGAATGCAAAAATATTCGCAAAATTGATAAAAAAAGCGGTGAAGCAAAAACAGTTGCGCCACCCGTTGAGATTGACGAAATTTGTCCGAAAGACGGCGTGAAATTAGTCATCAGACAAGGACGTTTCGGCGAATTTATTTCGTGTTCAAATTATCCGAAATGCGATTACATAAAACGCGAAACACTCGGTATTAATTGCCCGAAATGTAAAAAAGGCGAAATTGCCGTCAAAAAATCGAAGCGCGGAAAAGCGTTTTACGGCTGCACGAATTACCCGAAATGTGACGAGGTATATTGGGACAAACCGATTACCGAACCGTGTCCGAAATGTAAAGCTCCGTTCGTTTTCGAGAAGACAACTAAGAAAGACGGCACGTTTCGCTATTGCCAAACGGAGGCTTGCGATTATAAAATTGCGGTTGCCGAGATAAACACAATAAATACCGAATCTGAAACGACGGTTGCGGCGAACTAAAGTCGAGAGTTTTATTTTTCCACAGATAAAAAAGATATACACAGATAAAATCAATAAATCATCTGTGTTAATCTGTGGATAATAAAAGTTTGAAAATGAACGAAAATATCCAATTCTTACAAGCATTTCTCAAAAATCCGGGAAAAGTCGGCTCTATTGCGCCGTCTTCGACCGACCTTGCCTTAAAAATGCTCGAAGGAATTTCTCCCGATGAAAACAATATAATTCTCGAACTTGGAGTCGGCACGGGCGCGATTACGAAATATATTCAAGATATTGTTCCGAACGACAAATCTTATCTTGGAATCGAACTTGACCGAAATCTCGTAAAGTCTCTGAAAACAAGATTTCCCCATCTCAAAATGGTTCGTGGAATGCCTGCGACCTCGAAAAAATTCATCAAAAAACAGGTTTGGGAAAAGTAAGTTCAATTATTTCCTGTTTGCCGTTTGTTTCGATTCCGAACGATACGGGCGAAAAAATTCTCTCGGAAATTGATAAATTTATGCAGAAAGGTTGCACGTTTCGCACATTTCAATATGCTCATGGATTTTATTTTCCATCGGCGATAAAATTGCGCGAATTTATGCGAAACCGCTACGGCAAATCGAAAAAAAGTCCGCTCATCGTCAACAATCTTCCACCCGCTTTTACGCTTACTTGGTCAACCGTCTAAAATCGGAGCGCGGACGGTTCGTCTGCGCGTGTCAAAATTTTTCGCGTGGACGAGCCATCCGCGCCCCGTCCACTGAAAATGGAAAACTCCAAACGTCAAAATAATTTTGCGAATTACGTTGAAGTTGCATTGCCGATTCCTCTGCGACAAACTTTTACTTATCGTTTGGCGTTCGGAATGGGCGAAAATATCAAGATTGGAGCGCGAATTTTAGTTCCGTTCGGCAAAAGGACGATTACGGGTTACGCCGTCGCGTTGCATGAAACTTTGAGCGAAGATGTTGAAATTGAAGAAAATAAAATAAAAGAAGTCGTCGAACTTTTGGACGAAGAACCGCTTTTGACAAGCGAAATTCTAAGATTGACGCAATGGACGGCGGATTATTATGCTTCGAGCTGGGGCGAAGTTTTGAAAGCGTCTTTGCCTGCCGGAATCAATCAAAATGTCGAGCAATATGTTTCGATTACTGCCAAAGGACGCGATGAACTCATTAAAATTACTTCGGCAAAAACGGTGAAAGTTCAGATTTTGCGATATTTGGTCGAATTCGGCGAAACCGCGCAAAAAGAATTGGCAAATAATTTCGGAACTTCGGCAACCGCACGAGCCGTGCGCGAACTTGCAAACAGTGAATTGGTTAGCGTTTTTCAAAAAACTCTTTCCGCGCAAGTGCGCCCGAAACGCCGCAAAGCCGTAAAATTACTCGCGCCCGAAAATCATCAGACGAACGATAAGCCTTTAACCGAACCGCAACAAAAAATAATCGAAATCTTGCTCGAAGCAGAAGGCGAATTACTTTTTACAGAACTTTTGGAACTTGCCGATGTCGGCGCAAGTTCAATAAATACTCTGGCAAAACGCGGTTTCGTTGAAATTTTCGTAAAGGAAGTTTTGCGCGATCCTTTGAAGGACGCGAAAATTCCTTTTCGGACGAATTTGATTTTGACGGGCGAGCAAACAAAGGTTTTAACCGAAGTCGAAAACGCGCTGAAAACTGCCAAATATAAGGCTTTTCTGCTTCACGGCGTAACCGGAAGCGGCAAAACGGAAGTTTATATTCGCGCAATGAAACGTGCGCTCGAAAACGAAAAATCTTCGCTGATGCTTGTTCCCGAAATCGCGCTGACACCGGTTTTTTCGCGTCGTTTGCGTTCGGTTTTCGGCGATGAAGTAGCGATTTTGCATTCAAATCTTTCTGCCGGAGAACGCTTTGACGAATGGCGCAGAATTCGACAAGGCAAAGCGCGAATCGTTATCGGCACGCGCTCGGCGGTTTTCGCGCCGTTGCAAAATTTGGGTTTAATAATTGTTGACGAAGAACACGATTCATCGTATCGCCAACACGAAATGCCGTTTTATAACGGACGCGACGTGGCGATTGTTCGCGCAAATTTTGTTAATGCAGTTGTCGTTTTAGGTTCGGCAACGCCTGCACTTGAGAGTTATCACAACGCAAATATCGGCAAATATTCATATCTGCAACTTCCGAATCGCATCGGAAATCGTCCGCTGGCTGCCGCCGAACTTGTTGATATGCGGCAGGTTTTTCGGCAAATGGGCAAAGATGCGGTTTTTTCAAATCAACTTGTTGAAGCCATTGAGGAAACACATTCTAAAGGCGAACAATCAATAATTTTGCTCAATCGGCGCGGATTTTCGCAGTTTGTTTTATGCAGAAGTTGCGGTGAAACGATTCGATGCAATAATTGCGATATTACGCTGACATTTCATCGGCGCGAACAGCGTTTGATTTGTCATTACTGCAATCACCGCGAAAAAGTTCCGCACACTTGCCCGAAATGTAAAAGCCAATATTTGTTTTTCGTCGGCGAAGGCACAGAGCAAATCGAAGATATTTTGAAGCGCAAATTTTCCGAACTTCGCATTGCCAGAATTGACCGCGACACGACTGCAAAACGCCGAGAGATGGAAAAAATCTTGGAAAAATTCAGCGAAGGCGAAATTGATATGCTCGTCGGAACGCAGATGTTGGCGAAAGGACACGATTTTCACAACGTAACTTTGGTCGGCGTAATTTCGGTTGATGCCGGACTCGCTTTGCCCGATTTTCGTTCCGCCGAAAGAACTTTTCAACTTCTCACACAAGTCGCCGGACGCGCCGGTCGCGGCGATTTGCAAGGTCGCGTTCTAATTCAAACTTATTATCCCGAACATTACGCGCTCAAACACGCGCAGACGCAAAATTACGAAGCATTTTACGCTGAAGAAATCGCTTTTCGTGAAAAATTATCGTATCCGCCGTTCGTCGCGCTCGCTTCGATTTTGATAAAACATCCGAACTACAATTACGCTTTCGACAACGCGCAAATTCTAAAAGATTGCTTAATAAAAGCCGACAAAGAAAGAAATTGCCGCATTTTAGGAGTCGCGCCCGCACCGCTTGCACGTCTGAAAAACGAATTCCGTTTGCAACTTTTGATTAAAGCCAGAAACCGCGCCAAACTACGAGAAACATTAGACTTCGCACTTCATGAAGCTCAAGAAAAATTTTGCGATTTGCGGATTGTGAATGTCGAGATTGATCCGATAAATCTTTTATAAACGCTACTCATCAGAACCGCGCTATTTTTTTGAAACTCCTTGCCGATTAAATCTATTTACAAATAACTAAAACAAAGGTTACAATAATCGAAATTTCAGACAAATCCCCTTAAATTGAAATTTCAGACAATTCCCCCTTAATTTCAGCTATCTGAGAGGAATATTTTTTTATGAAGTTCAATTTTTTTTTAGCATTCGCTTTAACACTACTTTCACTTGTCGGAATTGTTCCGGCACAAGAATCGGCAAATCTTTTGAGCGGCGGACAGATTAATTTCAGCTTTGCTCCTGTCGAAGTTTTTCCGCCGCTCGAAGCCGCGACGGTTTATTTTCAGCCAGACGGGAAAATTCTAACCATCGGCAGATTTGAAACCGGCTTGACCGGAAGGCAAAATCGTCTTTACCGTTACTTCCCGGACGGACGGCGCGACCTTTCGTTTAATGCGCCGACGGATTATAAATACGACGTTTGCGCTCTGCAAACGGACGGCAAAATCGTTTGCAGTTACCGCTATTACGACGCACAAAATTATGAATTTTTCCGGCTAATTCGGCTTAATGCAAACGGCACGGCTGATACGAGTTTTAATTATTCAGCCGTAACGGAAGGAGAGGTTACTTCGATTTTTATTTTGCCGGACGGGCAGATTTTTATCGCCGGATTTATCAGAGAAAAAGTTGAAATGCCGGTAAATCTTTCTATTGCCAAAGTTAATTCTAATGGAAGTTTGAATCAAGATTTCAGAGTTCCGTTTTCATCCGCGAGGAGAACAAAAATTATTGCTCAAACGGATGGCAAAGTTTTAATACATTTTGGGTTTGTAAATATATTGCGCCGCTATAATCAAAACGGTTCGCTTGATACGGGCTTTGCCGAAAACACCGAAATCGGAGATTTTGCTTTGCTTCCGAGCGGCAAATTGATTGTTTCCAAAATTGTAGATTTTAGTGCTAACAACATCTTGCGCCTAAATGACAACGGCACGGGTGATTCGACGTTTCAATCACAACAAACGCTTCGACCTTTTGCGAGTTTCGGCGTTTTGAGCGACGGAAAAATTTTGCTTAACAAAGGCGTTCTGAGTGGTTTTACAAATATTTCGCAATTTGAGCGGCTTAATGAAAATGGCGCAGTAATTCAAAGTTTCACGTCCTATTTTGCCAACGGCAGAATCAATATCAGCCCGACGAACGAAATTTTTATCACGGGAACGATGCTGATTAACGGTAAAACACGCGGCATTCTTAAAATGCACGGAAATTTGACGCAAACCAGTCGCAAAGCCTTCGATTTCGACGGCGACGGACGCGCTGACATTGCCGTTTTTCGTCCGTCAAACGGCGTTTGGTATATTTTGAACAGCGCAACAAATACGTTTAATTTCGTGCGTTTCGGACTCGCGGGTGACAAACCCGTTCCGGCTGATTATGACGGCGACACAAAAGCCGACATTGCCGTTTATC
>CALMEH010000646.1 GCA_937863115.1 uncultured Acidobacteriota bacterium | reverse complement strand
TCGGTCCAAACGAATACGGTTTTGGTGCAACAAGTGAATTTGGCAATCAACAACGCGCAGAAATTTTTTGACGAACTAGAATTGAGCGAAGAACGCTCAAAAATCGCCGACAAATTATTGCTCGAAATTCGCCGAAGAATTAAATTTTTGGTTGATGTCGGTTTGGATTATTTGACGTTAAATCGTTTAGCTTCCACACTTTCAGGCGGCGAAGCGCAACGCATTCAGCTTGCGACAAATCTCGGTTCGTTACTTGTGGGTGCGCTTTATGTTTTAGACGAACCTTCAATCGGTCTGCATCAACGCGACAACACGCGGCTTTTAAAGATTCTCGAAAATTTGCGCGACATCGGCAATACCGTTTTGGTTGTCGAACACGATGAAGAAACGATGCGTTCGGCAGACTACATTCTCGACATTGGTTTACACGCCGGCGAACTCGGCGGAAATTTGATTTACGAAGGCGATTTTGAGGGTTTATTGAAGGAAGAAAAATCTTTAACTGCCAAATATTTACGCGGCGAAGCGGAAATCAAAATTCCTTCAAAACGCCGTGAACTTTCAAAGAAAAAAATCGAAATTCTCGGCGCACGCGAACATAATTTAAAAAATATTTCGGTTGAAATTCCGCTCGAAAGGTTGGTTTGCATCACGGGCGTTTCGGGAAGCGGAAAATCAACGCTCGTTCACGATATTTTGTATGCCGGAATCAAGAAAAAACGCGGCGAATGGCAAGGGCAAGTCGGAAGTTTCAAGGAAATTAAAGGTGCGGATTTGATTGATGATGTTGTGTTGGTTGACCAATCGCCAATCGGCAGAACTCCGCGCTCTAATCCGGTTACATACATCAAGGCTTACGATGCAATTCGTGAAGTTTTTGCTACTACAAACGCCTCAAAAGCGAAAGGTTTCAACGCTTCGCATTTTTCGTTCAATGTTCCCGGCGGACGCTGTGAAATGTGCCAGGGAAGCGGCACGGTAACTGTCGAAATGCAATTTCTCGCTGATGTTGAATTAACCTGTGAAGATTGCCGCGGAACCCGATTCAAGCAAGAGATTTTAGACGTAAAATATAAAGGCAAAAACATCGCCGAAGTTCTACAAATGACGGTGCGCGAGGCGATTTTGTTTTTCAAGGAAACGAACAAATTAATCAATAAATTAAAGGTTATCGAAGCTGTCGGACTCGGTTATCTGCGGCTCGGACAATCTGCCACGACCTTGAGCGGCGGCGAAGCGCAAAGAGTAAAACTTGCCGCGCATCTTGCCGTAAAAACAAAATCAAAAACGCTTTTTATCTTCGACGAGCCGACCACCGGATTGCATTTTGAAGACATCAACAAACTTCTCACAGCCTTTCGCGCACTCATCGAAAACGGCGGAAGTTTGCTCGTTATCGAACATAATTTAGATGTCATAAAAACCGCCGATTATGTCATAGATTTAGGTCCCGAAGGCGGCGCGGGCGGCGGCGAAATCGTTGCTGTTGGAACGCCAGAACATATAGCCAAAGTAAAAAAGTCGCACACGGGAAATTATTTGAAGGAATATTTGAAATAATTTTTACCTGCGAAATAAACGAAATAAGCGAAATTTGTTATTCTTTATTTCGTATTTTTCGTTTATTTCGCGGGCAAAAATTTTATGCAATTAGAAACTATCAAAACGCCGTCGTTAATCTTGGATTTTCAAAGAATGAAGCGCAATGCCGAACAAATTACGGCTCGTGCAAAATCATTGAAAGTGAATTTGCGCCCGCACGTCAAAACGCACAAATGTGCTGAAATTGCGCGATTTCAAATTGAAAATAATTTCGGCGGCATTATAGTTTCAACATTGGCGGAAGCACATTTTTTTGCCAAACACGGTTTTTCCGATATAACTTACGGTGTGCCGATTGAAGGCGGAAAATTCGGCGAAGCGATTGAAATTTCAAAAGGAATCGAGCATTTTGCAGTTTTGACGGACGATGCCGAAACTGTTGAAGAATTAAACCGAAAAGCGAAAATCGAAGACGCAAAAATTAATGTTTTTCTGAAAATTGATGTCGGTTATCATCGTTGCGGAGTCGAACCGCAGACGAAAGAAGCCGTTGAAATTTCGCGGCAAATCAGCGATTCTCCAAATTTGAATTTTGCCGGAATTTTGACTCACGCCGGACATTCTTATCACGCCGAAACATCCGAAAAATTGCTTGCGGTCGCGCACGACGAACGCGATTTGATGAGAAATTTCGCAAACAAACTTCGCGGTGAAAATTTGGAAGTTCCAACCGTCAGCATCGGTTCAACGCCGACATTTTCGGCGATTGACAATCTGGACGGAATAACCGAATTTCGTGCCGGAAATTATATTTTTTTCGATGCTTTTCAAGCGACTTTGGGAAGTTGTTCGTTTGCCGATTGTGCTTTGACCGTTTTGACGGCAATCGTTCATCGAGACATCGCGCGGCAAAAAATCGTTGTTGACGCGGGCGCAATCGCGCTTTCAAAAGATCGCGGCGCAATCGAATTCGATAAAAATTGCGGTTACGGGCGAGTTTATGATTTGGACGGGAACGATTTGAATTTGCGCGTCGAATCTTTGTCGCAAGAACACGGCGAAATTTCGGTTTCAGACGCGAAAATTTTCAACAAATTAAAAGTCGGTTCACGTCTGCGAATTCTGGCAAATCATTCGTGCCTGACCGCCGCACAACATTCGCATTTTCACGTTTTAGATGAAGGAAAAATTGTTGACCGTTGGGAAATAAATCGCGGTTGGTAGATTGATTCAGACAGAAAAGTTTCTTGCATTTTCCAAATTGCCAAAGTAAAAATTCGCACACGGGAAATTAGCTACTTAAAAGATTTAATATTTACTAATTTTGTGAGCTAACATTTTTACTTTCATTTCACAATCGCAGTAAGACCCAAAACTTGATTTCCAAAATTCAGGAGTAATTTTTACAAATTTTGCACTCATAAACTCTCCACTTGTAATTTTTTTCCAAAAATTTGCATTTACATCTTTTAATTCTTGGATGTCATCTTTGGATTTATCACAATAGCTAAATCTCAATTGTTCAGAAATAGAGTCAACTTTCTTATCCAAATATTCAAATAGCAAATTGATTTCCATTTTATCTTCGTTTTTAATCGCTCCTGACTTATAACAATCTTCTAATTTTAATTTTATTTTCTCCAATTCCTTAGTAAAGAGTGTGATTTCGCTTATTAAAAACTGTTTGATTCCTTTTTTGTCTTCAAGTTGTTTTGTAATTAGGTAAGGTATGGAGAATGCCAAAACTAGAGTTGTGAAAGCTGTAATACTAGAGCCAATTATTGCTCCTAATTGAACTTCTCTTGATACTGAGAGAAATGGAATGTCATTTATTAGAACTCCAATGACAAAACCCAAAAGTAAAAATACAATAATGAACGCAGCGATTAATTTATTATTCATTTACCTTGCGGATTTTTTATCTCCTCAATAAATTTCTCAATCTTAGTTTTATTCTCAGATTCAAATTTTATATGGTTCAATACTAAATCCTTTCCTTTTTCTGTTGACAAAATACCAAACGAACCTGAAATAAATGAAGAAGGGTAGCCCCAAACATTATCTAAATTAATTAACAGGATATACTTCTCTTTAACTGCTTTGTTAAATCGAGGTAGTAATATACTCTCAAGAAACTCTTCACCCGAGAAGTCTCCTTCTGATTTGAACCGTGCGCCTGGCGTATCAGTAAAGTCTTTTGAAATAACAATTTTATCTTTAATTTCCATCGTTCAAATATTATCTGGAGATAATTCCCAATACAAAAATGTTCCGCGAAACGGATTTTTAAGTTTATGATAGTTTTCTGTGTCAAAATCTGCAAAGACGTTGTTCGATATTATTTTAAAGTTCTTAATGTTTTTATGTTTTGAGTGTTGAAAAATTTGGGGAATCCCTTTACCTCTGTTAGTCGCTAATGTTCTTGATTTTATTTTTCCGTTTACTAAATCATTTACCAAATCAATATTTGACCTTAACTTAATACGTTGCATAAATTTAACATATTCTTTGACAGGAATACTTTCAAATATGCCGACTCCTAAATCTAAGAACGAAAATGAGGTAATTTTGTTTATAGGATTTTCGTAAACATATAACCACCATTCATACTTACCTTGCTTTTCTAAACCTGCGTGAAAATTTGTGTTTGACATACATTCAATTAACATTTCGTAAAGGGGTTCAAAGATATTTGGGCTTCCGAAAGTATGGTTTACGCCAATCAAACATACTTCTTTGACTAAAGACGGTTTAACCTTTCTTTTGCTTATTCGATGTAACATCAAATTTCGACTTTTTACCTTTGGAATGTAACTTTTCACATGCTCGAAAAATCCAGATTGTAAAAATAATTCCTTTAACTTCTCATCTTCTGGGGCATTTCCAGAAATTCTTATCCCCCGAGTAAACCATTTATTATTTAAGGAAGCTACAAGAAGAACAAGTGCATCAGGGGTTAGTTTTTTTATCTGAGTTTTATCCAAGAATACTTGGTTACGTCGCAAAATTTGTAATCTGACTTGTTCAAGATAATACAAAACTCCTTCTGGATTCTCTATTAAAGAAAAATTTTCGGGCGCAATTAAAGTTTCAAAATGGTCGTAGTCCTTTGGAATTAAATTATGTTGAAAATTCTTTCTTTTTCTTCTGTTTGGACCTTGACCTTGTTCATGCGTCCGATTCTTTTTATCTTTTTCGTTGTCCGCTCGAATCTGCGAGTATTTTTTCCACTTTGATTGTGTGTAGAGTTTTTTCATTTAGAGCTATTGTTAAGCAATATAACTAATTAAACTTAACTTTTCAATATCTAATACTTTACCGTCAATCAATCTTCGGGAAAAGCCTTGCGCCATTCGCATTCGATGTTTTGCATAATTTTGCAGTCGCAATGTCCGCCGTTGGCGTTGAGCCACGCGAGGATTTTCGGGAACGGGAGATTTTCGTTAAGCATAAATTGCATTGCAAATTTTGCCGTATCGTCGCACTCGGTTTCGTAGAGTTCGTCTTCGATAAACTCGAACATTGCTTCCATTTCTTCTTTTGTGATGGGAAGCGATGCGAGAAATTCTCCGAGTTCTTCGCCGCTGAGTTGGTGTAAATTTTCGATCTGTCGTTTTCTTAAAATCGCCATTGTCTTATCTCCAGATTAGTTTTTCAAATATTCGCTTCTGCTATTCCCGCGTTGTGGTTTGCTTCTTCAATTTCTTTTTGTTTAATGCCTTCGCGTCCGTCATATCTTAAAAATCGCGGCAAAATCAGAGCTAAAGCCACGACGGAAACTACGCATAATATTCCGCCGGAAACGATTGCAATTTTAACGCTGTATTTTTCGGCGACAATTCCCATTTTAGCACTTCCGAGCATCGGACCCGTGAGATACGACATCATTTCAATTGACGCGAGCCGTCCGCGAAGGAAGTTCGGAATCGTTTGATTCCAAATTGCGCCGCGAAAAATCCCGCTAATCATATCAGAAAATCCTGCCATTACGAGAAAACTCAGTGCGATCCAGATGCTTTCCGATAAACCGAAAAAGATAATTGCCACGCCCCAAAGAATGGCGGCAATTGTAACCATTTGCCCGTGTTTGTGAATATTTTTCGTCCAACCCGAAGTCAGGCTTGCCACCAATGCTCCAAGTGCGATTGCTGCCGGAAAAAATCCGACATAATCGCCGCCGTAAATCATTGCAAGTGCCGGATAAAGTGCTTGCGGCATTGCAAAAAACATTGCGGCAATGTCAATCAGATAAGTTCCCATAAGCTCTTGGCGACTAAAAGCATATTTCCAACCTTTAATAATTACCTTCAAACTCGGACGTTCCGGGTTTTCGTGCGCGGGAATCGCACGAAGCATAAAAACAGCTATAAGCGAAGCGATAAATGTTATTAAATCGAATGAATACGCAATGCTTGCGCTGAATTGCGAAGCGATAATTCCGCCGACTGCGGGCGAAACAATCGCGCCCAAACTCCATCGAATTGAGTTCAAAGCCATTACTGCCGACATCAATTCGCTAGGAATGACTTTCTGAATAAACGATTCAAATGCCGGACGCTGAAGCGCGGCAAATCCGGCGTGAAACGCGACCGCAACAAACAAAACCCAAATTTGCGGATTCGGCAAAAGCGAATTTATCAGTAAAACTGTTGTTACGAGCGTTTGTCCGATTTCTGTCAGACGCAGAATTTTTCGGCGGTCGAAATAATCGGCAAACGCGCCGCCAACAAACGCCAAAATTACCATCGGCACAAATTCCGCAAGGTAAATATATCCGACCATCGCGCTTGATTTTGTCAGTTCAAACATCTGCCAAGGCACGACGATAAACGTCATCATTGAACCGAAAAACGAAACGAGTTGACCGAAAAACAATAGCCGGTAATCGCGTGAAACTTTGAGCGGTGTGATGTCTAAAAGCATTTTATAGTGTGTTGCACGGATGAACGATTTCTCTGATAAAGATTAGCATAAACCTCGAAATTTATTCACTTTGAAAATTAATCAAAAAAATTGCGTTACGTTTTGCAAATAAATGACACATCAATCATAGAAGCACAGCTTTTCGGCTTCAAAAATAAATTTAGGAGAAAAAAATTATGAAAAATATTTTATTAAGCGGTTTGATGTTAATTTTGTTGGTAGGTTCGGCTTCGGCAGATTTCACTTCAGCCGATTTTGACGGCGACGGCAAATCGGATTGGTCGGTTTTTCGTCCAAGCACAGGCATTTTTTATGTTCTCAACAGTGCAACCGGAACACTTTCGGCAACTTCTTGGGGAACGGTTTGTGATAGAGCAGTAGATGGAGATTTTGACGGTGACGGCAGAGCTGATGTTGGAATTTGGCGACCTTCCACAGGAACTTGGTGGATTAAACCGAGTGGCGGCGGGCCACGCGTTATTAAAAAGTTGGGGGTGGGGAGTTTAGGCGATATTCCGGTTCCGGGTGATTATAACGGCGATGGCATCACCGATTTAGGCATCTATCGTCCCGGAGCAAGTAGTGGAGCAACCAGCGGTTGGCACATAAAATTTGGTCCGACTTGGACAAATTGGACAAACGGTAGTTGGGGACTTGCAGGAGATATTCCGGTTGCAGCGACTTACAAAGATTGTAATTGTCCGTAAAAGTTAGGATTAAAGGCTTTAGCAATGCAAATGTTAAAGCCTTTAATTTTTCATATATTCCGTCCAATGAAAAATATAAACGGCAAAAGCGTTGAGAAAAAACGAAATCGAGAAAACAACAATTTCGGCAAAAGTGATTTTTTTTGGACTGTTTTCGAGCAAAATCACGAAAATCCAAGGCAGTAAAACCATTGCGTAACGATAACCGAATTGCCAACCGCCCGAATTTCCGTGCATCCAAAGTATAAATGTCAGAATAATTATTGCTAACCAAGACAAATATTTTAAGACTTTATCTCGTGAACCGTTTCGCAAAAGCAGAAAAAGAAACGGGCTCGAAAAAAGAATCGAATTGCTGAAACCGTTTGGACGAAAGTATGGGAAATTCGGGCGCGTTTCCCACATTTTAATCAGCATTTCCCACGCTTGACCCGGAATATACCAAACCGAAAAAATTCCGTGATTATACCAAGGTTCGTCTAAAACTCCGGGAATTCGGGCGTATCCGAAATCGGTAAACGAGTGAAAACGCACATAGTTATAAATTAAAGTTAATATGCCGAGAACAAACGGCACAGCACAAAACCTTATTAAATTGAGGATTGCTGGTTGCGGATTACGGATTATTTCAGAATTCAAATCTGAAATTTCAGATTTGAATTTTTTGATAAAAGATACTCGCTTTTCGACTTTTGTTTCGGCATTTTTTCTTTTGTGTTTGTTATGTTTTTTTATTTTTACATCGAGTTTTTCCGTTTCGGCTTCTGAATTTTGTAATTTGTAATTTGTAATTTCTAATTGCGACTGACGAAGCAGCAAATACATAAAAATCGGGGCAGTCAAAAGATTTTCCGTGCGATTTCCGAAAGCGATTGCGAAAAATATTCCGGCAATAAAAGGGCGTTTATCATAAACCGTGAAATAAATTGCGCCAAGTTCGCCAATCATCGCAAAGCCGAGCGCAAGTTGCCACGCACCGCCCATCGTTTCGTTTGTCCACATCCAAGTTCCAAACAAAATGCCCAAAACGAGCAAAACCTGCTTGCCGAAATCAATCTCGTAACGCCGTGCGATTAAAAGCAAAAACAAACAAATCACGCTTGCCGACAGCGCAGAAAGAAATGCGGCAGGCATTTCTTTGATAACGCCGATTGATTTGAAAAATGCAAACGGCATCATTGAAATCACGCCGCCGAGCGGAAAAACCGAATACCAATTTCCTTCAAACGGCACGAATTCATTAAGCCACGACGGTTGTTTTTCCTTAAACGCAATCGCGCCGTTTAAGATATTGTCGGCAACACGAAAAGTGTAATCGTAATAATGTTGCGGCTTCGGATTGCTGAAATAATAAATCAACCCGACGGCTAAAACGAACCCGGCAAGATAAATTTTCGTGTTTGAATATGGAGTTTCTTCAGACATTTTTTCTAACCACAGTCTAATGAATTTTGCGTTCAGAGTCCAAATTGTATTTTGTGGCAACCGACGGCGAAGCGCATTTGTTGCTTTGCGCCGATTTACTGGAGCAGTTGCCGGAGCATAAAACCGCTTTTCCTCGTTGGCGGCAATTTGGAATTTGAACTGTAATTTGAACATTTTAGCAGTTTGTGCAAAACTTGACGGCAGAAAGTTTATCTCAACACGGCGATGATTGTCCGAAATTATCGAAAATTTTCTTTTGCTTTTCTGATTTTTTTGTCAGTCTATTTTTTTGCGCCCGAAATTTTTGCCAAACGTCTGCCCGTTAAAATTTACACTTCCGCCGATGGTTTAGGCAGTAGTTTTGTTGATTATCTAATGCGCGATTCGCGTGGATTTATGTGGTTTTGCACACGCGACGGGCTTTCGCGGTTTGACGGTTCACGTTTTGTGAATTATCAAATCGGCAATGAAAATTCGCCGCCCGGAATTGAAAGCATTTTTGAAACGAGCGAAGGAGTTTACTGGATTTCGACCACCGGCG
>CALMEH010000645.1 GCA_937863115.1 uncultured Acidobacteriota bacterium | reverse complement strand
TCTTCGTCGCGGATTTCGCCGACCATCACTTTATCAGGATCGTGGCGCAGAATCGAACGAAGCCCGCGGGCGAACGTCAAACCTTTCTTTTCATTAACCGGAATCTGCATAATTCCCGCCAACTGATATTCCACAGGGTCTTCAATCGTGATAATTTTGTCTTCGGTGTTGCGGATTTCATTCAACGCGCCGTAAAGCGTCGTCGTTTTACCCGAACCTGTCGGACCTGTTACGAGAACCATTCCGTAAGGTTCTTTGATGTAAAGCCGAAACCGCTTCAAATCATCTTCGTCAAAACCAACGACTTCGAGGCTCAGATTTTTAAATTCTTCGGAAATCTGCTCTTTATCCAAAATACGAATAACGCAATTTTCGCCATATGCGGCTGGCAAAATCGAAACACGGAAATCAACTGTTCTGCCTTTGTAACGCACACGAAAACGTCCGTCTTGCGGAATTCGGCGTTCGGCAATGTCGAGTTCGGACATAACTTTGATACGCGAAATCAGCGTTTGATGATAGGCAATATCAATCGGATCAACTTTTTGATAAAGCGCACCGTCAATGCGGAATTTGACGGTAACATCGCGATCGCCGGCTTCGATGTGAATATCGGAAGCGCGAGATTCCATTGCGTTATAAACGATGGTGTCAACCAATTTGATAATCGGCGACATATCCGAATCGCTGGCAAGTCTGTCCAAATCGAGGACTTCTTCGCCTTGGTCAGTTTCTTTGACAAGCGAAATCTTAAAAGTCGAAGCCGCTTCCTGCAAAACTCTCTGCGTCGCGTCGCCTTTTTTCAAGACGACATCAATCGCGCCTTGTGTCGCCACATATGGCACGATTCGCACGTTCAAAACATTTTCGAGTTCGTCCAAACGCTCCAAATTCGACGGGTCAGCCATCGCCATATGCAGATTTCTGCCTTCTTTTCTCAGCGGCACGAAATGATTTTTGAGCATCAAATCAACCGGAATTTTCGCTAATTCTTCATAATCAATCGGCGATTCTTTGTCCGGCGGAAGCAAATCAATGTAAGTCAAGCGATAACGTTTAGCAAGTTGTTTGGCTTGAACAACTTCCGGCGGTTCGTTGTCTAAAAAATTTGTCGAAATTGTCGGTGTGGCAACTGTAACTGTGCCATTTGTTTGGTTTTCCATATTTTTATAGATCCGGAGTCCAAGTCCAATGTCCAAAGCCAAATGATTTTTTCTTTGGACATTAGACTTTGGACTTGAGACTAATTTATTTATTGCCTCCCATCGGTCCCGATGAAATCGTTTGTATGATTGGAAGATAAATCGCCAGCAAAATCGTGATGACGATGCCAGCCATAAAAACTAAAATCACCGGTTCGAGCAAAGTAGTTAATTGCTCTAAACGGACTTCGGCTTCGGCATCGTAAAAGTTGGCAACTTCGTCGAGCATTTCGCGCAAACTGCCCGAATTTTCGCCGATTCCGATCATATCAAGCGCGAGTTCGGGCATCCAATTTGCTTTTTCAAGGGCTTCGGTGAACATCCGACCTTCACGAATCAACGGCAAAACAGCTTGAGAACGGCGGCGAAGTTCGAGATTGTTTATCGCTTGAGAAGAAATATCCCAAGCGTCAGGCACAGTAAGCCCGCCGGAAAGAAGCGTCGAAAGCGAACGCGAAAGCTGTGCCGTTGTCATATTTTTTATCAAATTTCCGGCAATCGGAATCCGAAGCAGAAATTTATGCAGAAGCAATTTTCCGCCCGGCGTTCTGAGCCATAAAACAATCGAAAAAATTAAAATGATCGTCAGCGGCAAAAGCCATAAAATATTACTCGCAACCGTTGTTGAAATCGTCAAAACGACAATCGTAACTGTCGGCAACCCTTGTTTCGCATTTAAGCCTTTAAAAAGGTCGCTCATTCGCGGAACGATGTAAAGCGTCAAAAACGCAACCATTAAAGAAGCCGCCGCGAGCAAAAAAAGGGGATAAGCCAACGCGCCGCGAAGTTTTCGGGCGACACCGACACTGCGTTTGAGATAATCAACATAACGCGCCAAAACATCATCCAGCGCGCCCGATTTTTCTCCTGCAAGAATCGAAGCCGTGTAAATTTTCGGAAAAGTTCCTTGAGCTTCAAAGGCTTCGGAAAGCGGAATTCCGCTTTTGATTTTTTCTTCGACATCCGCCAAAGTCGCCCGAAGCGCAGCCGAGCCGGAACGGTTTTTTAACAAATTAACGGCTTGAAGCACCGGAATTCCGGCACGAAGAAGCGCGGAAAATTGCTGGTTAAAAAGTAAAAAATCGCCTTGCTTAACGCGATTTTTATTACTCGAACCGCCCGACAAAACCGCCGACAAACCTTTTTCGGCAGATGAAACCGCAAAAACTTTGAAGCCTTCGCCTTCGAGCCGCTTTTTCGCTTCCGCGGCGGCGGTCGCTTCAACAACCCGCGTCATTATTTCGCCCGAAGGCGTTCCTAAACGACAAATAAATTCAGCCATAATTCAATTTTGGATTTTAGATTTTAGATTTTGGATTTTGGATTTTTAAATTCCAAAAATTTAGGTGCGAGATTTCGTATGAACATTAAAAATATGATTGTGCAAACCAATCCAAAGTCTAAAATCTAAAACACAAAATCGAATTATAACACGTCTTTTTTCTCGATAAGTTGCGCCGAAAATAAATATTCGGGTGAAACAACTAATATTATGTATCAAACATCAAAAAAATATCTTGCGGATTTAACAATTGTTACCTAAAATATAATAAACTTAGTCGGGAGATTTATGGCTGTGAAAATTTTTCAATCGTTCAGCCGCTTTTGCTCCGTGCATCAGTGGAATTTTTTAGTTCTCGTCCTTTTTTTGTCGTGTGTTTCAACTGCTCAAGCGCAAACGCCGACACCAACGCCTGATAACAGTTCGCCCGTTGAAGATAAAGGCACAATTAGCGTGCAAACCGACCTCGTAACTTTGACTTTAACGGTTACAGACCTTTACGGTCGTTATGTTTCGGGTTTGACCAAAGATGCTTTTACCGTTTTCGATAATAACGAACAACAGGAAATCACATTTTTTTCAGATGCGGACGCGCCGGTTTCGCTCGGAATTTTATTTGATACGTCCGATTCGATGAGCGGCGAAAAAATCCGCAAAGCGCAAAAAGCTCTCGAACGATTTATCAATACCAGTCATCCCAACGACGAATATTTTTTGATTGCCTTTAACAGTCGCGCCCAATTACTACTCGACCGCACACGCGACGGCGAATCGGTTTTGCGAAAATTAACTTTGATCGAACCGAAAAATAATACCGCGCTTTATGATGCTTGTTATCTCGGCGTTGAAAAAGTTACCCGTGGCACACATCAAAAAAAAGCGATGCTGATTATTTCCGATGGACAAGATAATGCTTCACGTTACAATTTTAACGAAGTGCGCCGTCTGCTCAAAGAATCGGACGTAATTGTCTATGCTGTCGGCATTTTGGACGGGCGCGACGCGGGAACACAAGAAGGCATGATCGGTCAGGCTTATTTGGACGAACTCGCTTCGATTACAGGCGGAAAATCTTTCTATCCGCAAACCGATGTCGAAATGGACGAAATTTTTGAACGCATCGCGCTCGAACTTCGACATCAATATTCAATCGGTTACACGCCGAAGGATTTCAAGCCAGACG
>CALMEH010000644.1 GCA_937863115.1 uncultured Acidobacteriota bacterium | reverse complement strand
ATTGCTTGAAAATTCGGAAGACCGCATCGAATGGTCGCCAATCGCGGGCGAGACTCGAAATTTTTTGCGCTACTCCGCAGATTTTATGGAAAAAGGCGTAAATTCGACGATGGTGAACTTTTCGCAGATCGTCGAAATGCGGCGAAAATCTGCCCGCGAACTGCATCTGCTTGCCGGTGTCGCAGGAGAAACGATGATCAGCCGCGAAATGAGCCGTCGAATCGGCGAAATGATTAAAACTTTTGTTCAGAAAGCTAAAAATAAATTGGAGAAATGATTGTATGAAAAAACTTTATCTTTTAATTATTGCAACTTTTGTGTTATCAACGGGCGTTTTCGCGCAGGTTGTCATTCCGCGTGAATCGCAAAAACAGGAAATCACGCAAACCGTCGGCGATGCACGAATTTCGATTATTTATCATCGTCCGAACTCGAAAGGACGCAAGATTTGGGGCTGCACGTCAACCGATGTCGTCCCCAAGGGCGGCGTAACTTATCCGTGTCTTGTGCCTTACGGACAAGTTTGGCGCACCGGCGCGAACGAAAATACGATTATCGAATTTACCCGCGATGTGATGATTAACGGTCAAACTTTGGCGGCAGGAAAATACGGTTTTCACGCGATTCCTAATAAAAAAGAATGGATTTTGATTTTTAGTAAGGCAAACGACCAATGGGGCAGTTTCACTTACGATGAAAAGAAAGATGCTCTGCGCGTTAAAGTCAAACCGATGAAAGCCGCAAATCAGGAAACTTTATCTTACGAATTTCAAAATATGTCGGCAACCACCGGACAAATCGTGCTTCGTTGGGAAAAAATCGCCGTGCCTTTTTCGTTCGATGTCGGCGACGTGCGAGGCAGAACTTTAACTGCCATTCGTGATGCTATCAAAAACCGCAAACCGACCGAATTTGCTCCCCTTAATCAAGGCGCAAATTTTGTCTTTTCACAAAAATTGAAAGAAAATTACGACGAAGCTCTCGGCTGGCTCGAAGAATCAATCAAAATTCGTGAAACTTTCGGAAATCTCCAAACCAAGGCGCGAATTTTAGCCGAACAAGGCAAATATGCCGAAGCAATTTCAGTCGGCGAGAAAGCGGTTACGGTCGGCAAAGCCGCTACACCGCCCGCGAATACTACCGCTTTTGAAACTGTTTTAGCAGAATGGAAAAATAAAAAATAGCTTTCAAAAGGCGGAAATGCAACTGTTAAGGAACGTGATAAAATTTAACCATTTGACACGCTCCTTTACAGCCAATTTTCCGCCTTTTTTCCCTGCATTATTCTAAACCTTTATTATTTGACTAAAGATTGCTCCGTAACAAAATCGAAATCTTCAATATTATCAAGCAAATTAACAGTTCTTTCATTCGGAAAATTATATCTTTTGTGAACTGCCCGAACGATGTATAAATTTCCGCTTTCCAAGCCGTCTATCGAATAATAACCGAATTGATTTGTGAAGGTTCTCTTTTGTTCCAAGGTTAAGGCATTTATGGCGATAATTTCAACGCGGCTGATTCCTGTCCCAAAATTATTCATAACTCTACCGGAAACAGAGGCTTGCGCCGCTGTCGGCGAAACAGGAATTGAACACGGCGTAACGCCTGCACCATAATCTGTCTGCGACATTACCGGATTAAACGTCTGCCAATCTGAAGCCGTCGAAGCAGTGCCAAGTGCGGCAATATTTGAGGGATAATTTGTCCGCCGGAAAACTCTTCCTGTGCCGGCATTTGTCGGTAAGGTGTTTGAGGGAAAAACTACCGAATTGCTGCCGTAAGACATCGAATCTATGGCATCTGTTAAACTCGCCGCCGTCGAATCGAACAAATAAACTTGGTCGCCCGTTGCCGCATTACTGAAATTATTTCCCCATGTTCCCGCGTTTCTGAATTCTGCCGGCGGACTTGCGCCGCAATTATATCGGCTCGCGCCGAAAACGTCCGTTCCATCCGGTTCATCTCTAATCACCAGAATACATTTGTTGACCTGTAAAAAATAATTTACGGTCGTTATCGTAACGCGATTTGCAAAGCCCGAATTATCCGTAAATGAATAATCATTGATATTCACGTCAGCCGGTCCAGTGTTGCAAACAATAATATATTCGCCTTCAGGATCGCCGCCCCAAGTCGGGTCGTTTCCCACCTCCGCCAACAAAACCGCCCCTGCGCCGTTTGCGTTAAGAAAGGCAATCCATCCCAAGCACAGCATAAAAAAGAACAACTTTTTCATTGCACAATTCTCCTATTTTTTTGATTTTTTTTCACAAATCTATTTGGGGAAGTGCAGATTTGCTGCCAAGATTAAGGGATGGAATTCTCTTGTTGTGTTTATTTTTTGCTAAATTTTGTGAAATGTCAACATTTTACAGGTTAATTTACCGTAAATTCGTAATTTTCACTTGACTTGGAAAACACCTTCGGGCATAATCCTTATTGAAATTGATTTTCAATTTCTGTCCAATAAAAAGATATGCAAACGAATCGCGCAGTTAGTTTTTTACCGATTTTTTCGGACAAAAAAAAAGTCGAAGTCGCCTTAAAAGACGATCAAGCCGTCATCAAACTTTCAACTTGGGTTGAAGATTTAGGTTGGTGCGGGCAAAAAACGATGTCGTTAGATGCAGAAATGCTCGACGAACTGCATCGTGTTCTGTCGGCGGCGCGTTTGAAATTGAAACGTGAACAAGTTGAAAATCAAGGGGAAATTGATACAAGCAATATTTTACATTTTCCTAGTTTTTCATAGTTTTTTTCTTCTCTAAAACAAAAAAGGCAAGCAAAGTTTTCGACTTTGCTTGCCTTTTTTGTAATTCGAGTTCTAGGGTTCAGAGTTAAAACTTCAGTTTGTTTTCCGCTGGCGAAGCGTGGCGGTTATGCGCTGAATTGTAAATCTTAACTAATTTTTAGCTGACTTCGCGCAAGATAATTCTTTCCGAATTGATGCGCGATTTGCGTTCGTTTGTTAATTTTTCAAGTTCTTCGATATG
>CALMEH010000643.1 GCA_937863115.1 uncultured Acidobacteriota bacterium | reverse complement strand
TGTAGTTGTAACAGATGGAGCCGGAAACGCAACATTTTCCTTGCCAAACCCAATTCCCGTTGGCGGATATATTTCGGCGACGGCGACGGATTTAATAACAAACGACACTTCCGAATTTTCGGCTTACAAACAAGTTCTTGCACCGACTGCGGTTGGATTTGGGGGTGCAAAAGCCACAAGATTTGCAAACGGACATTTGATTAAATGGGAAACGGGATTTGAAAGCGACAATCTCGGATTTAACGTCTATCGTGAAAATCAAGGCAAACGCGAATTGGTAAATAAATCGCTTGTGTCAGGTTCGGCTTTGATGACACAGGCTAGATTGCGGAGCGGGTTTGATTATCAATGGTTCGATGCTAATGCTCAAAAAGACACCGTTTATTACATCGAAGCAGTTGATTTGGACGGCACGAAAGAGTTATTCGGTGGGTTTAATATCGAGGAAAACTTTAATCAAAATTATGACGATAAAAATTCGGTGTTAATTTCAGAATTGAACAAAACGGATACTGATAAAACAGTTTATGCTGAAGAAAAAGTCAATTCTGAAGAAAAGCGTAATGACGAACAACAACAAACCCAAAACGCTTTGACACGCTTTGACGGGGTTCGCCTAGGGGTTAAAAGTGCGGGTTTTTATCGTATTTCGGCTGGCGAACTTTTTTCTAACGGTTTGCCCCAAAACGCAAATTTGAACAATCTGAAATTGTTCGCCGACGGCATCGAACAACCGATTAATGTTGTCTTAACTGAAGCCGGAACGCTTCAAGCGATTGAATTTTACGGTATCGGTATTGATTCAGCCGAAACGAATTTGCGAAATTATTTGCTTCTTGTTTCCGATTCGCAGGGTCGTCGAATTGAGCGAACTGACATTCAAGGTGCGCCGTCAAGTCAGACGTTTTACACGGCAACCGTCCAACGCAAAGACCGAACGAATTATTTTTCGGGATTGTTGAACGGCGCAGAAGATAACTTTTTCGGCTCGACGATTAATAACGTCGGCACCGAAAGTGTTTTGACACTGGCGAATGTTGTGCAAAGCGGCAACGCCGAACTTTTCGTGAAATTGCAAGGCTTAACGAGAACTTCGCACGATGTTAATGTTGAAATTAACGGACAATTTGCCGGAAATATCAGTTTTGAAGCCCAACTAAAAGGAACGCTTCAAACACAAATTCCCGTTAATCTATTGCACGAAGGCGCGAATATGATTCGATTTACGGCACTTGGTGGCACAAATGATTTGAGTCTTATCGAAGATATTCAGTTGAGTTTTCCGCGTGAATTTCGCGCTCAGAATAATCAAATTCAACTTTCAGTGCAAAGCGGTCAGGAATTTACCGTTACAGGTTTTTCAACAAAAGCCGTGCGCGTGTTTGATGTAACCGACGCGAATAATATTGTTGAAATGGGAACACGACTCGGCAGAAGTGCAGACGTTGAGCGTTCATTCACCATCGGTTTTACTCCCAACGGCAACGGAATGCGGAAAATATTGTTGACTGCAAACGCTTCAAACACCGCGGTAATCGCCCAGAATTATTCATCCGATTTGCGGGGCGAAAACAGTGCTGATTTGTTGATTATAACGAAACGCGAGTTTTTTAAATCATTTAATCCACTTATTAAAAATAGGCAAACACAAGGGTTGCGTGTTTTGACAGTTGATATTCAAGACATTTACGATGAGTTTAATTTTAGTCAGAAATCAACCCAATCGGTGAAAAATTTCCTGAAATTTGCCAACGCGAATTGGCAAATCAAACCGCGTTATGTAATGTTTGCGGGCGATGCAAGTTACGACCCGAACGGCTATTTCAGTGGAAATTCCGATTTTGTTCCAACGCGACTTGTTGACACTTTGACAATGGAAACGGCGAGCGATGAATGGTTTGGTGATTTCGACAACGACGGAGTTGCCGAATTTGCTATTGGACGAATTCCGGCGCAAAATGTTTCGGAAGTCAGCGCGATGGTTTCAAAAATTGTGGGTTACGATTTGCAAACACCATCAAATTCAGCCGCATTTGTTTCGGATGTCAGCGACGGATTCGATTTTGCAGGCGCAAACACGGCGGTTCGCCAGATTTTGCCACAGTCAATAAACGCCGTGAACATTGAACGGGGCGAAACCGATGATCAAACGGTCAGAACCAGTATTTTGAACGCAATTAACAACGGGCAGAAAATTTTGACATATGTCGGACACGGTTCAACAGGCATCTGGCGGGGAAATGTTTTCACAAAAACGGACGCAGAAAGTCTTTCAAACGCCGGAAGATTACCGGTTTTTGTAACAATGACTTGTTTGAACGGTTATTTCCATGACGCTTTGAACACCGGTTTGAGTGAAACTTTAATGAAAAATCCGAACGGTGGCGCGGTTGCGGTTTGGACTTCGACCGGTGCGGGGTTGCCTGATTCTTACGGTTCGCTCAATGTCGAAATTCATCGGCAATTATTGAGCGGTGCAACTCTCGGGGAAGCGCATCTTAGAGCAAAACGAACGATAACAAATGACGATGTTTTGAAAACCTTCGTTTTGCTGGGCGATCCTTCAATGCGATTGCGTTGAAACCGATTTGAAATTTGAAAAAAAAAACTGAAATGTTTTGATAAAAATATACACTTTAAATGTTTTGGGAGTGAACTTAAATCTATGAAAATTTTACTTTTTTTGTTAATGACATTAGGTTTTACAGTGGTTGCATTTTCGCAATCAAATGATGACAAAATCCAAGGAACTTGGAGATTGGAAGGCACAAATGGCGGTAATGTTTGGTTTTTGGAATGGACATTTAATAGGGGAAGTTTCAAACAAGGGGGTTATCCGGCGATTTCGCAGATGGGAAAATACAAAATTATCGAAGAAAGAGGCGTTCAAATCAAACTTGAATTGTTTGACCAAGACGGAACTTTCGGCAAGGAGAATCGGCAAATTTTGGTTTTAATTGATGCGAGAAGAAACGAACTAACCATTGACCGCAAAACCGGATTTAAGTCGAAAAATGCGAACACACAAACCGCATTTGTTTATTCGGTTTTTCAGCAAAATAATTTTATTGGCGAATATCGGCTTGAACATTTGTAGAATTCGCCAAATTAAAAAGAAATAAATTAAAAAAATTAGGAGAAAAAATGAAAAATATAAATAGTATAACAGCAATATTGATGTTGATTGTGGTCGGTCTGGCATGTTCAGACGGCTTGGAAACAAAAAAAGCGAACGAAATTATCGCAGAAGCAAATAAATTTATTACGACAGCAAACGAAAATGTTGAAAAAGCCTCGAAAAAATATAGTGAATATATCAAAAAAGTTGACGGCATAAAAAACAACGACGAAGTTGACGAAGTGCGCGATTTCGGTAAAGAACTTTTTCCGCTATATGATTCGATGGGCGAAAATTTCAAAAAAGCCAGCGAAAAATTTGACGAAGCCAGCAAACTGAAAGTT
>CALMEH010000642.1 GCA_937863115.1 uncultured Acidobacteriota bacterium | reverse complement strand
AAGTTCGGCGTTCAGACGGAATAAATATCCGGCGGTTTGAATAAGAACTTTTCCGTCATTTTGATTTGTGAAAACGTCAGGACAACTCCCGATGTAATAACCGTTAAAGGGCGACACACTTGATTCAAAAATGCCGGTCGAGCTGAATTTGTCCAAAATTAGTGTTACGCTTCCGTTGTTCGCCAGATTGATCGTCCGCATGGCGTATTTGCCGTTAGCCATTTTGATTAAACCCGGTAAGACACTTCCCACTGAACTTGAATTTGTCGGGAAAAAAGATAAATCGGTTTGCCCGTTGGCTAATTTTCTCTCAAGACCTTTGGCAGACAAGTCGTTAAACTTGACACCGCTGACGGTAATTTTCCCGTTCGTTTCGACAACAGTTCCGATGGACGGAGTTGCGTAACCGCCGTATATTCCGGTTAAAGATTCGCCGCCGCTGCCGAAAGTGTTGTCAAGCATTCCGCTCAAAGTTAGCCTCAGCAAAACAAAACGGGAACTGCCGCCGCTTTGTTTGAGAAGAGTGACTAAGAGCTTTCCGCTTTGAATATTCATTTCGGCAAATGCATTGCCGATTGTCGGGTAGCCGTTCAGACTTTGTAAGCCGCTTTGCCCGAATGTCGAGTCGCTTTTTCCACTTGCCGTAAATTGCCAAACCGCGTAGAAACCGTTACTGCGTCCGGCGACGGCAATTTTTCCGTTTGTCTGAACGACAATTTTTTCGCCGCGATAATCGGTATTTATGGAATTAATTTCAGGACCAATCGCGCCTCCGTTTGTGCCGAAAGCCGTATCGAGTTGTCCGCTTGACAGATAGCGGCGCAAAAAGAAACCTTTGCCGCCGAACGGCGTTATCCGATAACCCGTAACCAGAATTTTGCCGTCGGTTTGAATCGCCACACAGCGCGGGTGATAGCCGGTAATTGTCTCAATCGTTAATCCTTGAAAGCCGAAACTCGTATCAAAATCACCCCACGCGGCTTTTGTTTCAAGCGTTTGAAAAAGCATTGTCAAAGCGACTGTAAATACTAAACTTACGATATATTTTGAATTTCTTAACATTTTATTTTTCTCTCCAAATCTATTTTTTCTATTTTCCGAAAAAGCCGTTATTTTTAAATGAATTTCCGCAAATCTTCGCCACATTGTCGCCGACACTGGTCAAATGAATCTGTTGCGTTTCAATGCGATGGCAAATTTCCGTCAAATCGAGTCGCAAAACAGCGGCAATCTGTTCGGGCGCGAAAGCCGTAACCGTTTCGCCGCAACATTCGCAGTGCGCCGAATTCTGTCTGCCTCCGGTGCGAATAATCGTGATGCTGTGCATCTCAATCGTTATTTGTCGTGTTCTATACATCATTTTTTCTTTCATCTCGTGGGGCCTCTTGTTATAGTCCGAAAAAAGCCGCACGGGATTTTTTCAACAATCGCAGTTTCGCTTGGTCGGTTGCTAAAAGTCCTTAAATGCGCGGCTAAATGTTC
>CALMEH010000641.1 GCA_937863115.1 uncultured Acidobacteriota bacterium | reverse complement strand
AATCGCGGTTGCGCCGTTGATTTGAGCATCTACGATTTGGAAAACGGCGAATTATTACTGATGCCTTCGGATTTTGACGAATTTACGGAACGCGCCGCGCCCGATTACGCCGGCGGAACTTTAGAAGAATCTGCCAACCGCGATTTGCTCATAAAATCAATGGAAGCCGAGGATTTTATTGTCAATCCGAACGAATGGTGGCATTTCGATTACAAAGATTGGGAGAAATACGAAATCAGCGATGTCGCATTTTCAGAACTTACAAACGCAGAAACGCGCACGAAGTAATCGTGTTGTTTGAAACGAAAGACACGCTTACTTCGTGCGCGTTTCTGCATTTCGTGTGCGCGTTTCTGCATTTCGTTTGACAGTTTCGCCCGTCGCAAGGTAATTTCAAATTATAGAGATTATTGTCTTTTTCTTTACATCATAAAAGGTGGAAAATTTACCCGAAAGAAGTTATAGCGAAGAGCGGTTTTGGTTTTTGCGCCGTCCGGTGCAGTTTATATCGGATGTCGTCGTGCTTTGCGCGGCGTTTTTTATTGCGTATTTGCCGGGATTGAACGTCCAACTCGGCGATTTTTATTTCGATGCGGCGATAACTCAGCTTCCGTTTGTCGTTTTTATTCAATTTTCGTCGCTTTTTCTCGTCGGCGCATATTCGATAATCTGGCGTTATGTGAGCATCGAAGACATCAAAGCCTTTCTGAAAGCCGCTGTGATTTCGAGCGTGATTTTGCTTTCGGTTCGATTTTTGCTGACTTTTACTCAGTTTAATCGTTGGCAAGTTCCGGTTTCAGTAATTTTAATTGATACGGCTTTGGCGTTTGGCGGACGTTTGGGATTAAGAATTTTGCGCCGTTTCGCTTACGAATTCGGCGAAAAACGCACGTTCACTAAGACGAAAAAACGCATCAAACGCAAATCCGCGCTGCTTGTCGGCGCAGGCAGAATCGGTTCTTTAGCAGTCAAAGACGTAATGGGACGCGCCGACGCGGAACTCGACATCAAAGGTTTTGTTGATGACGACCGCAACAAAAAAGGCGGAAGCGTCAACGGCGTGAAGGTTTTGGGAACGACAAATGATTTGGCGCGTCTGGTTGACGAATTGAATATAGAACAAGTCGTCATTGCGATTGACCAAGCGCAAGGCAAAGAAGTTCGGCGGATTTTGGATGTTTGCCGCGAAATTCCCGTCAAGGCGCGAATGCTGCCGAGTCCGCACGAAATTATGCACGGTCGCGTGCAGGTTTCGCGCATCCGCGATGTTGAAATCGAAGACCTTTTGGGGCGCGAACCTGTCGAACTTGATGACGAAAACTTACACGAGTTTCTAAGCGATAAAACCGTTTTGGTAACGGGCGCGGGCGGTTCAATCGGTTCGGAACTGGTGCGCCAAATTGCCGAATTTGATCCGAAATTATTGATTTTAGTCGAACGTGCGGAATATATGATGTTTCAAATTGAGCGCGAATTGACGAAAGATTATGAGGAAACAAACTTTTTGCCGCTCATCGCTGATGTTTGCGACGAACCGCGAATGCGCGAAATTTTTGGTGAATACGAACCGCAAGTTGTTTTTCACGCCGCCGCGCACAAACACGTTCCGTTGATGGAAATAAATCCGGCGGAAGCGATAAAAAATAACGCCCTCGGCACAAAACTTCTCGGCGAAATCGCGGGAGAATTTAACGTCAAAGATTTTGTTTTAATCTCAACCGACAAAGCCGTAAATCCGACTTCGGTAATGGGCGCGTCGAAACGCATTGCCGAGATTGTTCTGCAAAATCTGAATAATATTTACGAAACGCGCTTTATGGCTGTCCGATTCGGAAATGTTCTCGGATCAGCCGGTTCGGTCGTTCCGATTTTCCGCGAACAAATCCGCAAAGGCGAAGCAATTACGGTAACCGACGCGGAAATGACCAGATATTTTATGACGATTCCCGAAGCGTCCGCTTTAGTTTTACAAGCCGGAGCATTGGGAACAGGCGGCGAGATTTTCATTCTCGATATGGGCGAACCCGTTAAAATTTTAGACTTGGCGGAAGATATGATTCGGCTTTCGGGACTCGAACCTTACGAAGATATTGACATCACGTTTAGCGGAATTCGCCCGGGCGAAAAACTCTTTGAAGAACTCGAAATCACGGGCGAAGATTTGCTGAAAACCAAACATCCGAAAATCTTCATCGGCAAAATTGCGACATATTCGGGCGAAGAAGTCGGCGAAATTGTTAGCGGTTTTAGCCAAGCCGTCCGCGAAAACGATAAAGCAAAAATCCGTCGGCTGTTCAATCATTTCTTGCCCGAAGCAAAGATTACGGAAACCACATCGGCGGAAATAATCGAAATCGAACCGAAAAACGAAAAATTCCTAACGCAACCATCAAATCTCGGACTAGCCGAAAAATAATTTACTGCCGAAATATCGAAGACGCTCCTAAATTAAACATTTGTCCGACTCGGATGAACTCTTATCCAACTCAAATTAACATTTATCCGACTCAAATCAAGGTTTATCCGACTCGGATAAGAGTTTATTCAGGTCGGATGAGAGTCAATCCGACTCGGATGAGAGTCAATCCGACTCGGATGAGAGTTCATTCGACACGAATGACAGTCAATCCGAGCCGGATGAGAGTTTATCCGAGCCGAATGAAACCTTTGCCGGGTTGATTAAAATGTTTGCCGACTCCGCAAACCCCTTAAATAGTCGGGTTTTATTAAAAATCTACTTGGAGCGTTTCAAATCCAACTCATAAAACCAAAAATCATTATTCGGCTGATTGATTTTCAGTTCGTCGGTTTTGCCCGCGCCGTCCAACGTAAAAGTTACCCAACCACGCGGAAAATTGTAATTTACCGAACTGCGCCATTTGATTTGAAAAGTGTCGTAATGCCAATGTTCAAGATCGGCGACAAAATTTGGTGCAGGTGCGAGACGCATAACCAATTTGCCGTTTTCCTCCGAAATCGTAACATCGCCATACATTTGGCTCGAATAAGTTCCGGCGTAATTTTTCAGATTCAGCGAAGTTTTTGTATTTTGGACTCGTTTAGCATCTTCTTCACGAATTTCTTTTTCTTCGTCCGCTTTCGCTTTTTTCGTTCTTTCCAATGCTTCGGTGTTCCAATCGCGTTTTGGCGAATCGGTAAAAACGTCGAGAATTTTATTTCGCATAATCCCGATCGCGCCTGTTTCGCTGTTGGTTAAAACAACTAAACCGAGATTTTCCGTTGGCATCATCGCGGTTTGCGTAATCATTCCGTCAAGTCCGCCCGTGTGCGAAACGAGTTTTTTGCCGCGAAAATCATTAACAAACCAGCCGAGCGCGTAACCGTTAAACATTTGTGTCGGAGCTTCTTTTACCGGATTCGGATTAACAGGAATGAAAATATTTTGTTGCCACATTTCGCCCGAACGCTCTTTTGAAAAAATCTGTTTGCCTTCAAAAGTTCCGCGTCCGAGTTGCAAACGAAGCCATTTTGCAACGTCTGAAACAGAAGAATTCAGACCTGCCAAACCAATCGAATTATCAATATTCCCGAGCGGCAAAGCACGAAGTTTTCCGCCCGATTCGTTGTGCGGCAACGCATAATTATTTTTCAAATCGCGCACGGTTGTTGTCGTCCGATTCATTCCTAAAGGTGTTAAAATTCTTTCTTTAACAAATTCTCCCCAAGGTTTGCCGGAAACTTTTTCAACTATTCTTCCTGCCGCGATAAACATTATATTTTGATAACCGTAACCCGCACGAAAACCGCGAACAGGTTTCAAAAATCGCGCTCGCCGCAAAATCTCGTCCGCCGAATAAGTCGTGTCATACCAAAGCAAATCGCCGCTGAATGTATCGAGTCCGGTGCGGTGCGAAACCAAATCGCGAATCGTCAATTCGCTGGTAACATACGGATCATACATCTGAAATTCGGGCAAATATTTTGAAACTTTATCGTCCCACGAACCGATTTTTTTCTCATCGATCAAAATCGCCAAAGATGCCGTCGTAAATGCTTTTGAATTGGAAGCAATCGCAAAAATCGTGTTTTCATCAACCTTTTCCGACTTGTTAATATCGCGCACGCCGTAACCTTTTTGAAAAATAACCTTATCGTCTTTGACAATCGCAATCGCCAAACCCGGAATGTTCCAATCGGCGCGAACTTTTTCGGCATAAGCGTCAATTTCCTTGAGTTTTTCGCCGTAATCCTGAGCGAAAACGAAGAGCGGAAAAACGAACAGAATAAAAAGAATCGAATAAATTTTGCGTTTCATAATTTTGAAATTGTAGCACAAAAAGTTTGGAGTTCACGCTTCAGCGTGCGAAACTGCAAGCGAAGCGATTGCGGTTTCTGCGTTGATTCACCTTTCAAGTCAATCAGGGCAGGCAAAAGCGTTGCTACGCTCGCATTTGCGACACGCTGAAGCGTGGACTCCGAACGATTAATCTATAAAAATCTCGTCCACAAAAATAAAAGCATCAAAGCCCGCGCCCGGATGCCACGCGGGGATTTTGCCTAAATTTATGGCTTTCACGCGCACATAACGCGCTTTTGTCGGTGTAATATTTTGAAAATAATCTTTGAT
>CALMEH010000640.1 GCA_937863115.1 uncultured Acidobacteriota bacterium | reverse complement strand
TCGGGCTGAATCAACCGTATCAACAAACTTGCACCGTTACCGGAATCAATATTGCTAATCCGGTTCCGAGCGGAAACTGCGCTTTGGTTGCTTCAACCGCTGCCCAAAATGTCCGCGCCATTCAAGCCGAATGGCAAACGCCCTATATGCAGCATTGGTCTTTGGATTGGCAACAGCAGTTAGGCAAAAATACGATTTTTACAATGGGCTATTATGGCTCGAAAGGAACAAATCTAATCGGTGGTTTTGAACTTAACGCGCTCCCGCCGGGATTTGCCATCAGTCGGGGCGCAACGGGTTGTGCAACAGGTGCTTCAACAACGCCGACAGTTCCTTGCCAAGTTGCGGGAACAGGATTTTTCTCGGCAGCAGCATCCAATATTCTCGACCAACTCCGCCCATTTAAAGGCTATCGTTCGATTGCGATTATTCAGCCGCGATATAATTCAAACTACCACAGTATGCAGATTTCGGCGCAACACCGTTTTTCCGGTGCGTCGCAAGTGAATTTGGCTTATACTTGGTCAAAAAATTTAACCGATAATCAAACTGACCGCTCAACCGCACCACAGGATTCTTTTAATACGAAAGGTGATTATGGCAGAGCAACACTTGACCGTCGGCATATTTTATCTTTGAATTACATCTATGAATTGCCGTTTTTCTCGAAACAACAAGATTTCGTCGGCAAAATTCTCGGCGGTTGGCAGGCTTCTGGAATTATAACCTATAACACGGGATTGCCGTTCACGGTTGTAACTTCGGCTTACGATCCATCGGGAATCGGATTTATTCCGGCTTTGGTTCAAGGCGGCAGACCGAATTTGCTTTGCAACCCGAATGACGGCGGAGCGGGAACGCAACAGCAATATTTCAACACAGGTTGTTTCCAATTAAATCCGGCAACGACGGCTACAAATATTGTCAACTCGCCCGGAACTTCGCCACGTGGCGTAATTTTCGGACCAGACCTTTTCCGTGTTGATTTCAAAATGACGAAAAACCTTCGTTTCGGGGAAAGAATTAGAGTTCAACTTTTTGGTGAAGCATTTAATATTTTCAACAAAACGAATTTCAACACTTTGAGTTTGAATGTTACGGCGGCAAATTTCGGACAGGTTTTAACTGCCCGCGACCCGCGTAATCTGCAATTTGGATTCAAATTCTCTTTCTAAAGTTTTCTGCTGGGGGAACTTTGGGGTAAAATCGCGCCGTTGCCAAACGGCGCGATTTTTTTATTGTAAAATTAGATTTATGAAATCTTTACTGCTAAAAAATGCAACTGCAATTTTGCCTGATGAAACGGCGGAGAATGTTTCAATATTGATTGAAAATGGCATAATCGTTGAAATTTCCGAAAGGGAATTGATGGCTGAAAAAATAATAAATCTCAATGGCGCAAAAGTCTTTGCGGGATTTATTGATATTCACAATCACGGCGCAGTCGGGTTTGATGTTAATGAATCTTCACAAAGTGATTTAATCAAAATCGGCGAATTTTTGGCGCAAAACGGCGTAACGGCTTGGCTTCCGACGTTTGTTCCCGATGCAGACGAAGTTTATCAAAAAGTTGTCGGCGAAATCAACGATTTGATGAAAATTCAAAATAATTTACCTGTTGCTCAAATCATTGGTGTGCATTACGAAGGCATTTTTGCCAATGAGCAGATGTGCGGCGCACTGCGTCCCGAATTCTTCAAAACTTATCGGGAACGCACTGAA
>CALMEH010000639.1 GCA_937863115.1 uncultured Acidobacteriota bacterium | reverse complement strand
CAAAGATTGATTTGCTTATCGAAAATGTCATTCCTTGGTATTTTCAGTTTGTCGCTTCGTGGGATTTGGCTGAAAAGCAAAAACGGCTCGAAGTCTTTTGGCTGACTTACGAAGAACTCGTGGCGGACAAATCTTCGAGCGTTTTGAAAATTCTCGAATTTTACGGACTCGGCGCGGCGCGACGCGGTGTCGAGCAAAGAATTCGGGAAATCGAAGCGGAAGGGCGAAAAAATCGCTTCAACAAAGGCGTTTCGGGGCGCGGCAACACAGGTCTGAGCGCACGGCAAAAAGAGCAGATTCGCCGCTTGACAAAATATTATCCGTCCACCGATTTCGGGCGGATTGGCTTGTAAATTTAAGGAGAAAAGAAAATGAAAGTTAAAGAAACAAACGTGAAAATTCCGAATATTTTAGGAAACAATTATTTACTCCCGAATCAAGAAGCCTTGTCCGCAATACTCAAGCGATGGCGGCAAAAGTTGAGCTATTTTTCTATGTTTGCTGTCTTGCCGGCGTTTTTGGCATCTCAGACGCAAGAAGTAAAGGCTGAGGAAACAATCAAAACGGAAGCAAGCAATAACGGGCAAAGTGTTAGATTTCTTGAGAACCTGAAAAATTGCCGTAAGCCGAAATTACTGCAAAATCGGAGCAATTATCACTTGCCTTTTGAAAAAGGTGAGGATAATTTAATTTCCGAATTCACGGGCGGTGATGATTGCCCCGGCAACCCGATTCCGGGCGGAGTTTATACTTCCGCCGCGCCTTTTACCGATTCCGGCGATACAACGGGCGCGAATAATACGGTCAGTTTGTCTCGCTGGATTCATTATTGTTATTACTCTTACAATGCCTTCGGACCTGATCACATTTATTCATTTACACTAACAGGGCGTGGAGCAAATCCGCAGATAACGGTTTCCACTACATCCACTACTTATCGTCCGATGGTTTATGTTTTGGACGGGAGCAATGGCGGCGGATGTCCAAGCGGAACGGGAAATCAATTTGTGTGTCGAAGGCATATCTCAAGGACTTCTTTATCGCCGGGAGGTAGTGCTGTTCTAAACAGAAGCCAGATGAATTTACTTCCGTTGAATACGCCGCTTTATCTGTTTATTGATTCGCCCAACGTCGGAGCAAATGATTCCGGTCCCTATACGATCCAAATGCAAGATGTCAGCATTTCTCCCGCATTGCCGCAAGGTGTGCAAAAGAGAAATGATTTTGACGACGACGGCAAAGCTGATATTTCCGTCTTTCGCCCTTCGGACAGAACTTGGTATATCAATCGTTCTACGCAAGGCTTTCTCACCCGTCAATTCGGGCTTTCAGATGATAAAATCACGCCCGGCAATTTTGACCTTGACCGGAAAAACGATTTTGCTGTTTTCCGACAAGGCACATGGTATTTGCTCACGAGCTATTTTTCTCAGAACAAAATTATACAATTCGGATTGGCGGACGATATTCCCGTTCCGGCAGATTACACGGGGGACGGGCGCGATGAAATTGCCGTTTATCGCAACGGCGTTTGGTGGATTCGTAATTTAGTAAATGATCAAGTTAGTGTAGTTCAATTCGGACTTTCAACCGATAAACCCGTTCCGGCGGATTATGACGGCGACGGCAAAACTGACCAAGCCGTTTATCGCAATGGCGAATGGCATCTGAATCTTTCGACGCAAGGCTATCGGATTGTGTTATTCGGGTTTCCATCCGATAAACCCGTTATCGGCGATTATGACGGCGATGGTAAAACGGATTTAGCAGTTTATCGAGACGGAACTTGGCATATTTTGGGAAGCACAGACGGATATTTCACAATTCATTGGGGAATTTCTTCTGATATTCCCGTGCCGGATGACTACGACGGCGATGGCAAAACCGATGTTGCCGTTTATCGAAATGGCGTTTGGTATTTGCGACAAAGCACAAGCGGGGTTTCGATTCAGCAATTCGGTTTGGCTGGGGACAAACCGATTCAGTCAGCTTTTCTACCGTAACCTTAAAAAAAGGCAAAAGCGGAAGATTCTTCCTGTTTTTTGCCTTTTACCTGTTTAACTTTTGCCTTTAATTATCCCCGCCGCCTTTTTTGCCTTTGCGCGTTGTGCCGGATGGTTTTTCCTGCACGTCGGGCTTTTTGGTGGGCGTATTTTGCGGAACTTTGGTCGGCGTGTCGTTGCGCGGCACCGGAGTCGGAGTGTTCTGCGGTTTGACAGGCGTGTCGTTGTCGCCTTCGCCGGTGTTCGTAATAGTTGAATCGGTTGTCGTCGAAGTCGTTGTGTCGCCACCCGATGTCGGTTTGCGGCGCGTTGTCGGTGTAAATGTGATTCCCGTATTTCTGCCTTTTTCATCGGCACTTTCGAGTTTTTCCTGTTCTTCGCGTTTATTGCGTTCAATCAAGGATTTTATATCCGAAGGAATCGGTGGCGGGTCTTCAAATGTTTCGCGTTTTTTGTCTTTCATAAACGGCACCATATACGCATTAAAATAGGGAACTGCGCCGTGTCCGCCGGTCATTCCTTTGCCGAGCGATTCTTTACGAAGCGGATTTCCCATCCAAATTCCGGTAACGTAGGTCGGCGTGTAACCGATAAACCAAACGTCGGTTTCGTCGTTGACCGTGCCGGTTTTTCCGGCAAGCGGATGTCCGCCCGCGCTTGCGCTGGTTGCCGTTCCGCCGCCTTGCACAACCCCGCGCATCATATCAACCATTGTCAGCGCAACATAATCGCTGGTTACGCGATACGTTGTTTTTTGCCATTCTTCGAGAAGACTTCCGTCGCGGTTCATAACTTTGCGAATCAGATGCGGCTGAACGCGCATTCCCTTATTCGGGAAAACCGAATAAGCCGAAACCATTTCGAGTAGAGAAGCCTCAGATGCCCCCAAAGCCGATGGCAAACTCGGAGCCATCGGATTCGTGATTCCGAAACGTCGAACCATTTGCGCTCCGGCTTGAATGCCGACTTGATCGAGCAGATGAACTGCCGCAATGTTATAAGATTTTGCGAGCGCAACCTTCATCGGCACATTGCCGTGCGATTTTGAACCACCGTAGTTGCTCGGCGACCAACCGCCGCGTTTAATTGGCGCACCGCTGACGACTGAGTTCGGAGTCATCCCGTTTTCAACCGCCGCTGTATAAATAAAAGGTTTGT
>CALMEH010000638.1 GCA_937863115.1 uncultured Acidobacteriota bacterium | reverse complement strand
TCTTGGTAGGTGGCAACTCGTTTAGAAAGCGTGTTGCGGTGAATTCCGAGTGTGTTGGCGGTGTTTGAATGATGCCCGGCGCAACGCTCTAAAGCCTTCTGAATGTATAATTTCTCAAATTCAAACATTGCTTCGGTAAGCAAAATTTGCCCGTCTAGCATTTCATTAACTAAATTTTCCATTCTGTCGCGCATAAATTTGTTCGTAGTTAGTCATTCGTAGTTAGTCGCCAAAAGCAAAGCGGCAACTAACTTCCAACTAAAGTTTGAAATGCCTCCAAATATTTGCTCCGCGTCGCTTGGACAATGTTTTCGGGAAGCGCGGGTGCGGGCGGTTTTTTGTCCCAACCGAGCGTTTCGAGATATTCGCGCAAAAATTGTTTATCGAACGATGCTTGCACGTGTCCCGGTTCAAAAGTTTCCGCCGACCAAAAACGCGATGAATCAGGCGTGAGAACTTCGTCAATTAAAAGTATATTTTCGTCTTCATCCAAACCGAATTCAAATTTCGTGTCGGCAATGATAATGCCTTTCTTTAAGGCATATTGCGACGCTTTTTTGTAAATTTCCAATGAAAGGTTTTTTAGTTTGACGGCGTTTTGAGTGCCGATAATTTCAGCAAATCGCGCTTCGGAAATGTTTTCGTCGTGTCCTTTTTCGGCTTTGGTCGCGGGCGTGAAAATCGGCGCGGAAAGTTTTTCGCAGTGCAGCATTCCGGCAGGCAATTTATGCCCGCAAACTTCGCCCGTGGCTTGATAATCTTTCCAACCCGAACCTTCCAAATATCCTCGCACAACGCATTCAACAGGAAAAACTTTTGTTTTTTTGACAAGCGTTGAACGTTCGCGCAAAATTTCGTGCCGACGAACATTTTCCGGCATTTCTTCAAAATTTGTCGTTAATAGATGATTGGCAGTAATATCTGATAAAAATTCAAACCAAAAAGCCGAAATTGATGTCAGAATTTCGCCCTTATTTGGAATTTGTGTCGGCATTATGCAATCGAAAGCCGAAATTCTGTCCGTGGCGACAAGCAAAAGCCGATTTTCGTGCAAATCATAAACATCGCGCACTTTTCCTCTGTGAATAAGGCGCAAATCATCAAAATTTGTTTCAGAAATCGTATTAACTGCCGACATTTTTTCGTGTTTCAAAAGGGCGAATATGTTACTTTAATACGAATTTTGAGAATCGTAAAGTTTGAAAAATCGAAAATTATCAACCATTTCGCCGATATAAATTTAATCGTTAAGAAAACAACCAGCAGACATTGTGAAATATAAACATTGAAGAACTATTTAATAAATAATAAACAATGTTAATAAAAATACTAGACATTAAACAATAAAATTAGTATAATCAAAAAGTGCTTATCCGGCTCAATACAAATGGGTAAGTCGCGCTCAAGTGATAAATCTCCAATTTGTTCAATAAAACCCTCCTAAAAAGGTTAGATTTCCCGAATAAATCAAGCAATTTGTAAAGAAATAAATTATGAAAGAATTAAATTTATTAAAAGTTACTTCACTTTTATTAATTCCGGTTAATTTGGTAATGGCACAAATGCCGAAAATAACTGTTCCGCCGCAGCAAACGCCGCCCGTTGCACAGAATCAAAATCCAGCCGCAATGCAGCCTCCGGTTGAAGATAATACTTGGTGGTATATTCTTATATTCGTGTTAGTGGCGGGTTTGGTTGGGGCGATTGTTTGGATGAAAAAATCCAAACAGGCTAATAATGCCGAAAAAAACAAAAAAGAAGGACTCAAGGACGCGAATGATTGGGACGAACATTCGGTTGATGCCGACAAGGAAATGGAATGGTTCAGAAAGCATAAAAAGACGGTCAAACCGGCGAAAAACCAGAACCTCAAGGGGAATATGCCTAAGAATCTTCCGCAGGCGAGCAAAGTTTTAAAGCGTAATGCAAGAGTCCAAAAAGATGCGGATTTGCCTTTGATGACCGAGAAAGATTTACAGGACAAGCTCGAAAAATTGCAATACAATCAGTTACCGATTGCACGAATCGAAAAAATCGAACTGACCAGACCTTTCGAGCCATTATCGCTTTCAAATGATCAAGCATTGATGAGCGCAATCGAGCAAGTTCAGGATGAATATGAAGAAGATGAAAGCGTGCGCGACCTTGCCTTGCGAATTTTGGCGGCTTTCAAAACCAGAAATTCCGTCGAATCTCTTACGCAAATTGCGCTTTATGACCTTTCTTCAAATCTGCGTTCAAAGGCAGTAACTACTTTAACCGAATTTGACCACGAATCTTGTTTCGAGCCAATTTTACTGGCTTGCGCCGATCCGACACGCGGAGGTCGGGGGGCGGCGGCGCGCGGGCTTTTTCGTTTGTATTTTGACCGCGCGGGTGTATGGAGGCGGGTGTAAGAAAAAGGAGATGAAT
>CALMEH010000637.1 GCA_937863115.1 uncultured Acidobacteriota bacterium | reverse complement strand
TTCCGGTGGATAATTTTTCAAAAGTTCGCGTGTGTCGCTCATTAATTGTTCCTGCGATTTTGAACGCGCTTTGACATCGTTCAATTTCACATAAATCGAACCTGCATTGACGACTTGCTGTTGCCCGCCACCGATGGTTACGAGCGTGTCGGTTACACCATTGAGTTTACGAATATCAGTTGCAATGCGCTCGAAAAGCTGCGATGAAGCCGACAGCGAACTGCCTTCGGGCGCACGAACCGAAACTTCAAATTGCGATTGGTCATCAACCGGCAAAAAGTTTTTGCCGACGAACATAAACAGCGGCACAATGCTCAAAAAAACCAAAATGCAAAGCGTAACAATCAACCACCGATGCGCCATCGAAAATTTCAAAAGCGCAGTATAACCGCCGTCAATTTTGCTGTAAAACCAACCACTTTTGCTGTCATTTGCGATTTTCGATTTTCGATTTGCAATTTCCTCATCGCTCATCAGCATTCCGTCGCCGTGAATTTCGAGATTTTTCTCCTCTTCTTTTTCTGTTTCTTTTGGTTTTTTAATCAAACGCGCCGCAAGCATCGGCGTTAGCGTGAACGAAACAATCAGCGAAACCAAAAAAGCAAACGAAGCGGTCAAACCGAACGATGACATAAAACGTCCGACGATACCTTGCATAAAGCCGATTGGCACGAAAACCGCCATCAGCGAAAGCGTCGTTGCCAAAACTGCCAAACCAATTTCGCGCGTGCCTTCGATTGCTGCTTGAAACGGATCCATTCCTTTTTCTTCGATAAATCGGTAAATGTTTTCAAGCACAACGATTGCGTCGTCAATCACGATTCCGACCATTAGCGTCAGTGAGAGCATCGTAATCGAATTGAGCGTGTAGCCCATCGCATACATCAGCGCAAACGTCGAAATAATCGAAGTTGGAATCGCCAAAGCTGCAATAAATGTCGTGCGAATATTCCACAAAAACAGAAACACAACAACCGCCGCCAAAATGCCGCCGACGATTAAATGTTCTTCGATTGAATGCAGCGATGCTTCGATAAAAACCGAGTTATCGCCGATGATTTGAACTTTATAATTTGCGGGAAGAGTCGCTTTAATTTCATCGAGGCGTGTTTTGACTTCTCGTGCAACGGCAACCGTATTTTGCCCCGATTGCTTTGAAACGATTAATGTTACGGCTGGCTGTCCATTCAGAAGTGCCTGCGAACGGATTTCTTCCGCACCGTCTTCAACGTAGCCTAAATCTTTGACTTTGACTTGATAATTTCCGCGTGTGGCGACAACAACATTGGCAAACTCTTCCGCGTTTTTGATTTTTCCGAGTGTCCGAACACTCGTTTCCGTCTGCCCTTCGTCCAATCTGCCGCTCGGAAATTCGATATTTTGCAGACGAAGCGCAGTCGTGATTTCCGCCGGAGTTACGTTATACGAACGCATTTTGTCAGGATCAACCCAGACATTTATTTGTCTATCGCGTCCGCCGATTAAAGAAACTTGACCGACACCGTTGATTGATTCGATGCGTTCTTTGATTTTGGTTTTCGCGGTTTCGGTAACGTCGCGCAAATTTGTCGGCGCGGAAACGGCGATTCGCAAAACCGGCGCGGCATCGGTGTCCAGTTTCTGGACAGTCGGCTGTTCGGCGGTTGCGGGAAGACGCGGAATCACGGTTTGCACACGGTTTTCAACTTCCTGCGCTGCAACATTAACGTCTTTCTCAAGCACGAATTGCACGAAAACCTGTGAAATTCCTTCAATCGAACTCGAACGCATTTCATCAATTCCGCTGATTGTATTGACTGCTTCCTCGACTTTTTCCGTAATTTCGGTTTCCATTTCTTCCGGCGACGCGCCCGGATTTACAACCGTAATCGTAATCGTCGGAAAATCAATCTTCGGAAAAAGGTCAACGCCTAAACTGAAAAACGAAAACGCACCAACCGTTACCAGCGACAAAATCAACATCGTCGCAAAAACGGGACGTTTAACACATACTTCTGCTAACCATTGCATACTTTTGATTTTGGATTCGAGATTCAAGATTTAAGATTCAATATTGCCGGTCTTGAATCTTAAATCTTGAATTACTGCCTTACCGCAACTCCGTCATAAAGCACATTCACATTGCTCGTCGCTACCGATTCACCTTCTTGAACGCCGTTTTGGATTTCGATTAAATCGTTTTCCAAAATGCCGACTTTGACCGTTCTCTCCGTGGCGCGTCCGTCTTTGATGACGAAAACTTTGGTCGTTTCGCCTTCGGCTTTGACCGCCGTTTTCGGAATCATTACGGCTTGCTTGCCTTTGCCTTGCGTTATTCTGACCGTTGCAAATTGTCCGGGTTTTAATAATCCGCCGCTGTTTTCGACTTCCGCTTCGACAACTAAAATTCTCGATGTAGCATTAATGCTCGGCGAAATTCTGACAACTGTTCCGGCAAAATTGCGGTCGGGATACGCGCTCGTTTGCATCGAAATTCCTTGACCGACGGCGATTTGTGCGACATTCTGTTCGGGAACATCAATCCGCAGACGCAAAACTGATGTTCTGACAATCGTGGCGATTTTCGAATTCGGCACATTCGGCGAAATAAATTCCCCGACATCCGAATTTCGCTCCGAAATATAACCGCTAATCGGCGCATAAACTACCGTGTCGCCAAGATTTTTCTTGGCTTGATCAACATTTGTCTGCGCCGTGCCGAGCGCGGCGCGGGCGTTTCCGACTCCGGTTTTTGCGGTATTTACCGCCGCTTCCGCCGTGTTTATCGCTCGAACCGCAACCGCCGCGTTTGAACGCGCTTCGTCTAATTGCCCCAAAAGCGCATCGCGCTGAGATTTACGCTGGTCATAAATTGAACGCGAAATGTCGCCTGTTTCAAGTAATCTCGTTGCCCGTGCCAATTCCTTTTCGGCTAATTCAAGCTGCGCCGTAACCGATTTAACTTGTGAAAATTTATTGATGTCGAAAATTTCACCGTCTTTCACGCCGAGCCGAATCTGTGCTTGCCGCAAATTGGCAATCGCTTGGTCAACATTCGCTTGCGCCTGATTGAGTTGCGATTTAGCCTGTTCATATTGCGCTTCTGCTTGTTCAAGCCGAATCCGCGCATCGCGGTCGTCGAGCCGAATCAAAACATCACCTTTGTTGACATAGCTTCCGATGTCGAAATTAACCTGCGTAATTTTTCCGCCAACCGTCGGCGCAACGTCTGTCTGCGCGTCGCTCGCCAAGTTTCCCGTCGCTTCAAAATACGTCGGCACATCGCGCAAAATCGCCGCCGTTGTTGTCGTATCAACAATGCTCGGCGCAGAATTCGCATTCGTATTCGCATTTGAAGTTTCCGCTTTCGAGCCGCCGCCGCAAGCCGACAAAATCAGCGAAAATATCACTACCAAATTGGCAAAAACTGTTTTTTTGTATAATTGCATCTTATTTTTACCTTTTACTTTTTACTTTTGCCTTTTTACTTTTTAATCCCGTTTAATAAAATTGTCGCAAATTCGTGCGCCGCTTCTTTATTGGAAATTTTCAGCAATTTCTGTTCTTTGTCCCACAAAATATTGTTCAGCGAGTGATGCACGAACATTCCGAGAAACGAACGCACGACAATGCGCGGATTGACTTCACGAAACGCGCCGTCTTTTTGCCGCTCAACAATATACGCGCCCAAAAAGTCATAAACTTCCGTAATAAAGTTCTCAAAAAACATCCGTGCTAAATCGTGGTCTTCCAAAGCGGAATGCAGCATCAAGCGCAGAAAATCACAGTCTTCCGCGTGATGATCGAGCGCGTTCAAAGCCATCAGATAAAACACGCCGAAATCATCTTTTGCCGCAATCTTTTCGTCCAATTCTTCAAACGGATTGCGAAATCTTCGATCACACGCCTTGTGGTCTAAAATTGCCGAATAAAGCTCGTCTTTATTCGCAAAATGTCGGAAAATTATCGCCTCCGAAACGTTTGCGGCGTTGGCGATTTCCTTTGTTGTTGTGCCGCTAAAGCCTTTTTCGCTGAAAACGCGCATCGCTACGCGCAAAATCTGTTGGCGGCGTTCATCGCCCGCCATTCTCGTTGCTGCGGTTGTTGTTTCTAAAACTTTTTCCAATCTTTGCTCCAATTTTCACAAGTAGTAAGTGCTTACTAACATCAGTGTCGCAAATTGTTAAAATAATTGTCAAATAAAAAATGTCATTAAGGATTTTATGTCGGAAAAAGGATAGTTTCCAAAGGTTTGCGCCGGCAAAATCGAAGGTATGTTACGCCGAACTTGATTATAATCTCTAAAAAGGTGTATAAAAATAGCATCTCCTAGATACCTCAAACTGTGCATTTCCTCGGAAATCAAGATTATTTCGTAATTTTCTTCGCGGAAACGTATTTATTTTACGAGAAATGGAATCTGTTCACTATTGGAACTTAAATTATATTTTGAAGCCGATAAGATTATGATAAAAAGATTTTTTTCAGTATTACTAACGGTAGTTATTTTTCTTAACTATGGTATAAGTGCGCTGGCATTTGAGCGCATTCAAGGTGCGATAAAATCCAACCCTCTAACCATTGAGAAAATGATTGTGGCAGATGGTAGTGCCGTCTTGGATATCAAGATGAGTCGCCTAAGCGAATCCAAAAGCGGAATTTTGAGTTTCAAAGCGGAACGCGAATCTGCTCTAACAGTGATTGTGGCGAACAATCAGCTACGCGGACCTTTGCCAAGTTCGATGAAGATTGTTTCGGAAAATCCGTTTGAATTACCGTCCAAGATGGGATCTTCTTCAAATCAACTTGTTCTGGAAGTTATGCCGTTTGGAAACCATTATGAACTCGCAATTCGTGATGGAAACACGGGAT
>CALMEH010000636.1 GCA_937863115.1 uncultured Acidobacteriota bacterium | reverse complement strand
GGTTATTGACCGAATGATTAAAGAAAACGGATGGGTTGTCAACGATTATCAAAAAGAAATCGGCGGCAAAAAAGTTTATGTAGTTGTCGCACAATCCGAAGGCGCGGGCGGTGTGATTTTATCACGCACCTTCTATTTCACTGAAGTTGATGGACGCATCTACAGCGTTTCCACGACAACTTCGACCAATTCGGCGGAAAAAATTACACAAGAATCCGAAAAGGTTATTGACTCGCTTCAACGCACCAAAACCAATCCTCAGCAAGCCAGCAACGAGAAAGAATAGGTTTTAGGTCTTCGGTTTTAGGTCTTCGGTTTTTGTCGCAGGAAAATCTACGATTCAACTGAAGACCAAAGACCAAAGACCAAAAACCAAAAACCAAAACAATGAACTTCGACCAAAACCAAAACAATATAGCTTCGCAAATCACGCTTCCCGAACTTCTGAAAAAAATGACCGATTTAGGCAGTTCGGACTTGCATTTAACAACCAATTCGCCGCCGCAGGTTCGTGTTCACGGACATCTCAGACCGCTCGACGGCTATCACGCAATGACTCCGGCGGAAACGAAAAGTCTGGCGTATTCGGTGTTGACTGACGCGCAAAAGCATCGTTTCGAGGAAAATCTCGAACTCGATTTTTCGTTCGGCTTAAAAGGAATGTCACGTTTTCGTGCCAATTTGTTCAATCAAAAAGGTGCAGTCGGCGCGGTTTTTCGCGCGATTCCTTACGAAATCAAATCGTTTGAAGCTTTGGGCGTGCCGCAAGTCGTCGCTGATCTTTGCAAAAAACCGCGCGGGTTGATTCTCGTAACCGGACCGACGGGTTCAGGTAAATCAACGACATTGGCTTCGATGATTGATAAAATTAACATTGACCGCCACGACCATATTTTGACGATTGAAGACCCGATAGAATTTATTCACAATCACAAAAATTGCGTCGTCAATCAACGTGAGGTCGCCGCCGACACACACGGATTTGCAAGTGCTTTGAGAACTGCGTTGCGCCAAGACCCGGACGTTGTGCTGGTCGGCGAAATGCGCGATCTCGAAACCATCGAAATGGCTTTGCGAATTGCGGAAACAGGACATTTAACTTTTGCAACGCTTCACACAAACTCAGCATATTCAACAATTAACCGTATTATTGACGTTTTTCCCGCCGCACAACAAGCACAAGTCCGCACACAACTTTCACTTGTTTTGGAAGGAATTTTGTGTCAATCACTTTTGCCGAAAGCATCAGGCGACGGGCGCACAATGGCACTCGAAATTTTGATTCCAAATGCTGCCATCCGCAACCTTATCCGTGAGGACAAAATCCATCAAATTTACTCGATGATGCAAACCGGTCAAGACAAATTCGGAATGCAAACATTCAACCAAGCTCTCGCCACCCTCGTTCACAAACGCATTATTACGCTGGAAACAGCAATGAATCGTTCGTCAAATGTTGATGAACTAAAAGACTTAATCGAACGCGGGTCCGGTGTCAATCAAATCCAAGGCGCACAAACGAGACCGATGCCGCAAGGACAAGGAAGTCCTTATTCGCAAGGTCGCCCAATCGGGCAACGTCCGCCGGTCAGATAATTCAGGATTTAAGATTCAGGATTCAAGATTAACTTCTTACAATCCTAAATCCTAAATTCTAAATCCCAAATCTTAAATTGTAGAGGAAAAACAATGCCAACATACGCATATAAAGGTCGAAACCGCTTAAATGAAATGGTTGCGGGCGAAAAAGCTGCCGCCAATCAAGAAGAACTCCGCGCACTCTTGCGGCGTGAGCAAATCGTTATGACGCAAGCCTCTGAAAAGGGACGCGAAATTTCGATTCCGAAACTCGGTGCAAAGAAAAAAGTCGGCGCAAAAGAATTAGCCATTTTCACCCGCCAATTTTCAGTAATGATTGACGCGGGTTTACCACTTGTGCAATGTATAGACATTTTGGCGCAACAGCAAAATAATCCGTTTTTTAAAGACGTTTTGTTTCAAGTTCGCCAACAAGTCGAAGAAGGTTCGACGCTTTCCGACTCACTTGCAAAACATCCGAAGGTTTTCGATGCGCTTTATACACATATGGTCGAAGCCGGCGAAACGGGCGGTGTTCTGGACTTGATTCTGCAACGCTTGGCGACCTTGATTGAAAAAGTCGTTAAATTAAAGCGCAGTATCGTTTCGGCTTCGATATATCCGGCGGCGGTTATTTTCGTGGCAATCGCGGCAGTGGCGATTATTATGATCGTTGTTATTCCGCAATTTGAACAAATCTTTCTCGGTCTTTTAGGTCCGGGCGAAGCTCTGCCGTTGCCGACACGAATCGTGATGGCGATGAGCGGTTTTCTCGCAGGTTGGGGCGGATTTGGTCTTTTGGTCGGGCTTATCAGCACGGCAGTCGGCATCAAGTTTTATTACAAAACGCCGAAAGGTCGTTGGAATATTGATTCGTTATTGCTGAAAACGCCGATTTTCGGAAGTATTCTGCGAAAAGTTGCCGTTGCACGTTTTGCAAGGATTTTATCAACCTTGCTTTCTTCGGGTGTTCCGATTTTGCAATCGTTGGAAATCACGGCGAAAACAGCCGGAAACATCGTCATCGAAGACGCGATTCTTAAAGTTCGTGCCGGTGTCGAACGCGGCGAAAGTTTCGTTGAACCTTTGAAAGCCACAGATGTTTTCCCGCATATGGTTGGGCAAATGATCGGGGTCGGTGAACAAACCGGCGCACTGGACGCAATGCTCGGCAAAATCGCTGATTTCTACGAAGACGAAGTTGATTCGGCAATTGCCGACCTTCTCGCCTTAATCGAACCTGTATTGATTGCCTTCTTGGGCGTAACCATCGGTTCAATCGTTATCTCGATGTATCTGCCGCTGTTCTCGCTCATCGGGAAACTCGCAGGCGGAGCAAAATAAAATCGAAACTTGTCGAAAGACAGTTAAATTCGAGGTTGAATTTGCCAAAATGAAAAAGAAGCTGTCTGAAAAGGCGGCTTCTTTTTCATTAGCGAATCAACCGACACACCAAAGCCAACCCGCACTTTCCTGCATCGAAGATAATTACGTCTGTTTTCATAATTTAACTTTTTATTTTCGGCACGTTTTACTCATTTTTCAAACCGCTCAGCAGATTTTCGACCTCGCCCATTCTTTCCAACGGAATATCTTTGGCGATTTCCTTCAAACTACGTGCCGATGCGTTCCTTCGCAAAGCATAAAGCGCGTGATTTTCAGGCAAATTCGCGTTCGCCGACGGTTTCCACTCAAACAAATCATTCGGCGTGCAATTAAGCAAGCCGCAAATCTTCTCCAAATGCCCATAACTCACGCCGGACTTCTCGCCATTCATCAAACGGCTAATCGTCGGGCGCGAAATCCCCAATTTCACCAAATGCCACGAAACATTTTCCATCCCGCGCATCTTAAAAGCTCTCTCCAAATTCAATTTCAACATCTTGCACCTCACAGTTTTGGCAATAATTCTAACATATTGTGAAAAGCTATTGAAATAATGTGAAAACCTATTATCTATCTGTGAAATACTTTTAATTATATGTGAAAAGATATTGCAAGTTATTAGTATGCAATTAATTAGTTTTGAAAGACTATTAAAATATTGTGCAAAGCAATTAACGGCTTGTGAAATACTTCTGTTTATGTGTGAAACAAAAATACTCGAAATCAAAAATAAACCAATTCGCCGTCTTTTTCTTTGCCGATAAACTTAAGCGGCAATTTTGAAAGTTTCTTTGACGGCTTGCGGTAATCTGACGGGATAAAAATAGATTGCGGGATAAACGCCCGATTCGTCAATTACGCGAATATAATCGTCTGCGGCGGCTTTTTCGTCGGGCAAACGGGCATAGATTTTCTGTAACTCCAAGTCTTCGCAATCGTCGGTTCTAATACAGACTACAAATTGAATTTTTGTAATAATTGCTTTCATTTGACACTCTTAATTACATGAGCATTACATAAAAATCCATCTAGCGGGAAAGGGTAATTGTTGAGTATAAGTAAGTTAGATTCAGTTATTGAACTTAACTCCGCATAGCGGGGAAACAATAATCACATGACCGTTACATAAAAACTAAGCCCAGATCGGAACGTAGCTTCTTTGCTTGTTGGAAACTGCGGAATCAAACCATCTTATCAGACTAGCTTTGATAGCTTCGTTAATAATTCTGCACCACAAAATTAGGACACGACTACTGAAAAAAAAGTGTTTATTTTGTGATATAAAAAATGATAGTATTAATTGCCAATTATCATATCCCCGATAACTGTTGTCTTTTTTTGAGGTTTTGAGTTATGTTACACCTAACTGTCAGACAATTGGTTTTCCTTGCGTTTTGCTGTTTGATGATTTTTTCTAAGACGGTTTTGACACAGGATAAAGTTTGGCGTGAAGTTACCCAAGAAGAATTGCAGATGAAAACGCCCAAGGTCGAGGCGGATGCAGATGCGGAAGCGATTTTTTGGGAAGTTCGCGTAAATGATGATTTTGTTCCGCGTGCCGGATTCAAAACGCTCATCAATCATTATTTAAGAATCAAAATCTTCACCGAACGCGGACGCGAACTCAACAGCAAAGTTGATATTCCATTTGGCAAAATCCCCGATTTGAACATAAATGTTTTGATAAAAGACATTGCTGCACGAACCATTAAGCCCGACGGCACGATTATCGAAATTAAACCGCAGGATATTTTCGAGCGCGACACGGTAAAAGCGAACGGCGTTAAATTAAAAGCGAAATCGTTTGCAATGCCGGGCATTGAAACGGGCGCGATTATCGAATATCGTTGGCGTGAAATTCGTGGCGACTCGCTGAGTTATTACGTTCGTTTGCCGCTAATGCGCGAAATTCCTGTGCATCTTGTCAAATATTACATCAAACCTGTGAATGCACCGAATTTTCTTCTCGGAATGCGCGTTCACTCGTTTAATGTTCAGAACGGTTTCGAGAAAGATAAAGACAATTATTACAGTATGACGATGCGTGATGTTCCGGCTTTTCGGGAAGAACCGCGAATGCCTTCGGAATACACCGTAAAATCTTGGATGCTTGTTTATTACGCCGATCCCTTGGACGACAACGGCACGGCTGAAAAGTATTGGAAAACCCGCGCCAAAAATACTTTTGAATACCACAAACCTTTGCTCAAACCCGAGAGCGACGTGCGCCAAATTACCGCGCAAACTATCGGCAACGCGACGGATGCGGAAGAAAAAATCAGAAAGATTTTCGATTTCTGCCGCAAAAATATCAAAGATGTTGACGATGACGCGTCGCCAAAAAATGCCGAAGAACGCGCCAAAATTAAGCCGAACAAGGATAATTCCGAAACGCTCAAACGTCGCGCCGGAGATTGGCACGATATGAATATGCTTTTCGGTGCAATGCTTGCCGCCGCCGGTTTCGATGTTCGCGTCGCGCTTGCGCCTTCGCGCTTTGATGCGAAATTCGACAAAGATTTTACGAACGATTATCTACTTCGGTTGGAACTTTTGGCGGTCAAGGTCGGCAATGATTGGCGGTTTTTCGATATGTCCAATTATTATTTGCCTTACGGAATGATTCCGGCTTTTCTCGAAGGTCAGGAAGTTTTAATTTCCGACAGCGATGTTCTGATTTGGAGTAAAACGCCGATTTCATCTCCCGATTTGTCAAAAGAAAAAAGAACTGCAAAACTTCGTCTTAGCGAAGATGGCGCACTCGAAGGCGATGTTCGCATCGAATTTACGGGACATCTCGGCAATTATTACAAAGAATTTAACGACGACGATTCGCCCACCGAACGAGAAAAAACGCTAAATGAAATGATCAAGCGAAATATTCTCGACACAGCGGAAATTTCCGGTATTTCGATTGAAAACGTGCAGGACGTTGAAAAACCTTTCGCGTATTCTTTCAAAATTCGCATTCCTAACTACGCCGAGCGCACGGGCAAACGTCTGTTCCTGCGCCCAAATCTTTTTGAGCGCAATACAAATGCACTTTTTACAACCAATATTCGCAAATATGACATCTCATTCGATTACGCTTGGTCGGAAGACGATGAAATCTCAATCGAATTGCCGCCGAATGTTACTGTTGAAAGCGCAGAAACTCCGAGCGAAGTCAGAGATAACAGAGGTTTCGGTTCACACGAAACGAAAATTTCTTTTTCCGAAGATAAACGAACGCTGATGTATAGCCGAAAATTTGCCTTTGGTAATAACGGCAACTTGTCTTTTTATAAAGTTGCTTATCCGGCAATCAAACAGCTTTTTGAAACATTTCATAAAGCCGATGCTTATTCTGTTTCGCTTAAGCAAAATTAATCTTTGCGCGGCGCGAAAGTTTGCAGCGGATTGTCTAAAAAAAATATTTATCTTAACACTCAAAAAGTGTTAAGATAAACAACAAAAAAATACGCATAATTATTAGTCCGAAAAAATTAAAGCCGCGCTAAGAAAATTAGCCGTGCCAATTTATAAAGAGGTAAAAAAAAATATGTTTTTCATCAACAGGAAGCCTACTATGTTGCTTTCGTTTATTTGTTTAATAATTTTCGGTTCGCAATTTGCATTTGCTCAAGACAATGTTTGGCGCGATGTTACCGCCTCCGAGCGCGAAATGACAACTTCCAAAGTTGAACCAAATGCGGATGCCGAAGCGATTTTTTGGGAAGTTCGCATTGACGATTCAAAAGAAAATTTATCAATGAAACATTACGTCCGCGTCAAAATTTTTACCGAACGCGGGCGCGAAAAATACAGCAAAGTTGATATTCCGTTTTTTAAAGGAATGAAAATCAAGGACATAATGGCGCGGGTTATCAAGCCCGATGGAACAATTTCCGAACTTGCCAAAACCGACATTTTAGAACGCGAAATCGTCAAAATTGATAAAGTAAAACTCAAAGCAAAATCATTTGCCGTGCCGAATGTCGAAGTCGGCACGATTGTCGAATACCGATACACCGAATTAACTCCCGGCTCGGCAAATAATATGCGGATGACGTTTCAGCACGATATTCCGATTCAAAATATTACTTATTATTTCAAGCCGTTTGCCGACGGAAAATATTTTACCTTTAATATGGGCGGCAATGTTTTCGTTGAAGATAAAAAAGGATTTTATCGCGCAACGATGACCAATGTTCCGGCACTCAAGGAAGAACCGCAAATGCCGCCCGAAGATGAAGTTCGTTCGTGGCTTTTGATGTATTATGCCGATGCGGGAATGACAACGAGCGATTTTTGGTCAAATGCGGGTTATTACATAGCCAAAGCCTACGATATTAAAGACACGCTCAAACCCGGTAAAGAAGTTAAGGCAACTGCCGAACAAATTGCTGCCGGTGTGCAAACGCCGGACGAAAAACTCGCTAAAATTTTCGAGTTTTGCAAAACGCAAATCAAAAATATTACTTACGATCCGCAGTTGACCGATGAGCAGAAAGAAGCGATCAAGGAAAACAAATCAACCGGCGAAACTCTGCAGAAAAAACAAGGCACAGCAACAGAAATTAATCAGCTTTTCGCTTCGATGGCAACAGCTCTCGGTTTTGAAGCACGACTTGCATTTGGCGGCGACCGAAGCAAAAAATTCTTTAATCCGCAACAGGCACACGTTTCGTTTATTCATTTTTCTTCGATTGCCGTAAAGGTCGGCGGCGATTGGCAATATTACGATCCGGGCAGTTATTTTCTTCCCTACGGAATGTTGGCGTGGTTTGAAGAAGATACTTCCGTTTTGCTTTTAAGCTCGAAGGATTATTTGAGAAATGTCCGAACGCCGCTTTCTGGAGTTGATAAATCGGTTGCTAAACGCAGCGGAAAATTCAAACTTCTTGAAGATGGCACACTCGAAGGCACAGTCAAAGTCGAATACATGGGACAACTTTCGTATTTGCAAAAAATGGATAGTTACGAAAAATCGTCCGATAAACGCGAGGAAATGTTGAAGGAAGAAATCAAATCGAGAATGAGCACGGCGGAAGTTTCAAACATCGTTTTTGAAAACGTGATGGATGCCGAAAAACCTCTTTCGTATCAATATAAAATCCGTGTTCCGAATTATGCTTCAAAAACCGGAAAGCGTCTTTTTCTGCAACCCGGATTTTTTGAATACGGCACAACGCCTTTATTTTCAAGCGCAACGCGCAAATATCCGATTTATTTTCACTACGGCTGGTCGGAGCAAGACAACATCGAAATTGAATTGCCGAAAGGTTTTGAACTCGACAATGCTGAAACTCCGGCTCCAATTGAAGACCCTTCGAGAATCGGTTCGTTGAGCTTCAAAATCACGTTTGATAGGGCGACGGGGTTGCTCAATTATCAACGCAAATTCCATTTTGCAAATAAGATGTATCTGTTTCCGGCAGGCGCATATACACCGCTGAAAGGTTTGTTTGACGCATTCAACAAAGCGGACTTGTCCCCGATTACGTTGAAACAAAACTAAACTTTTTTGAAGTTCGGGAAGTTCAGAAAGAAAAATTTTAGCTTTCCGAACTTCTTGAACCTTCCAAACTTCCAAAAATTATTGAAAATTATGAAGAAATTCTCTAGTTTTGCATTTTTATTTTTTATCGGTTTCTTGACCGTTTCGGCTTTTGCTCAAGGCAATTGGCGGCAGGTTACACAAGCGGAATTGGATATGAAAACGCCGCAGGTTGAAGCGGATGCCGATGCCGAAGCGATTTTTTGG
>CALMEH010000635.1 GCA_937863115.1 uncultured Acidobacteriota bacterium | reverse complement strand
GTTTCAAAAGGTTTTAGCGGCGATTGTCGAATCGTGGCAAACGAGGCGCGATGAATTGATGAACTCGGCAAATGAAGTTTTAAGCGAAATGCGCGGCGTTTCAAATCTCGAAATCTCGCCCGATGAATTAAATTTTGAACAGACGGACGCGGCTTTTACGGATTTTGTTAAATATTTTGACAAAATAAACGGCGGTTTTGGCGGTGCGCCGAAATTTCCGCCGCCAATGTCGCTCGAATTTTTATTACGCTATTGGAAACGCACAGGAAACGAAAACGCGCTCGAAATGGTGAGGAAAACTTGCGAACAAATGGCGCACGGCGGAATTTATGACCAACTCGGCGGCGGTTTTCATCGCTATTCGACTGATGCAAGCTGGCTCGTCCCGCATTTCGAGAAAATGCTTTACGATAACGCCCAGCTTGCAAGAATTTATTTGCATCTTTTTCAGGCGACGAAAGACGAATTTTATAAACGCATTGCGGTTGAAACTTTGGAATATGTGCGGCGTGAAATGCTGGACGAAAGCGGCGGATTTTATTCGGCGCAAGATGCCGACAGCGAAGGCGTTGAAGGGAAGTTTTTTGTTTGGACGGCGCAGGAAATCGAAGAAGTTTTAGGAACGGAAGAAGCGCAGGTTTTCAATAATTATTACGACGTTTCGGAAGCAGGGAATTTTGAAGAAAGCAATATTTTGAACGTCAAAAATTCTGTGCCGGAAACACCCGAAAAGAGCAGAAAGATTTTATTTGAAGAACGCGAAAAACGAATCAAACCTTTCCGCGACGAAAAAGTTTTGACGGCTTGGAACGGCTTGATGTTGGCAACTTTCGCCCAAGCCGGCGCGATATTAAATTCAGACGAATATTTGCAAATCGCCAAACGAAACGCCGATTTTATCATCGAAAATATGCAGTCGGACGGATTTTTGCTCAGAACTTGGAAGGACGGCAAAGCGAAACTCAATGGATATTTGGAAGATTACGCCAATTTTGCCGATGGTTTGACCGAACTTTTTCAGGTTTCCGGCGAGGTGAAATATTTGGTCGAAGCAAAACGTCTGGCGGATTTGATGATTAGCGAGTTTTGGGACGAGCCAAGCGGCGGATTTTATTTCACCGCGAAAAATCACGAAAAATTGCTAATTCGTTCAAAAGATTTTTACGACAACGCCACGCCTTCGGGAAATTCGGTCGCGGCGGATGTGTTGCTGAAATTAGCGAAAATAACAGGCGAAGCAAATTACGAGAAACTTGCAGAAACGATTTTGCGTCTTGTATTGCCGCAAGCGCGGCGTTATCCGCAAGGCTTCGGGCGTGTGCTTTCTGCGCTCGAATTTTATCTTGCGATGACAAAAGAAATTGTCATTTTGGGCGAAAAGGGAAATGATTTGGAACGCGAAATTTGGTCGAATTATTTGCCGAATAAAGTTGTCGTTTTAGCGGAAACAAACGAAAACGCGAAAATTATCCCGCTTCTCGAAAACCGAAAACCGATTGGCGGCAAGCCGACAGCTTATGTTTGCGAAAATTTCGTATGTCGCAAGCCGAATACGAGTTTGGAAGATTTGCGCGGACAATTATTTTTAGTTTAGAAACTGTTTTAAAACTAAAAAGTGAAAAGATTTAACCACGAAATAACACAAAAAATCACGAAACAATTTAACAATAACTAGAGATTTCGTGTGGTTTTGTGTTATTTCGTGGTTAAATCTTCCCTAAAAAATAATTTTCAAATTTGTCAGATTAAAACAAAAGAACTATTTGCCGCAGATTTTCGCGGAAATCGCAATAAACCAAAAAATAAATCAACGAATTCTGCGTTCATTTGCGGCTAATAGTTTAAAAATAATTTGCGGTTCTGCTTAAGGGAAGTTCTTCAAAACTTTATTGACACCTTTTTCGATGTCTTTGACGGTTTTATTACTGATGACGACGTTTGTCTTTTTGTTTGCAGTTTCAGTTTTATCGGTTGTTTTTTCTTTTTCGGTCTTTTTATTAGTATTAGCCGAATCGGTTTTGCTTTCTTTTTCGCCGTCCGATTTGCTCGTCGAATCTTTTTCGTTTGATTTGCTTGTTGGTTTGGGCGAATCTTTGGTTGTTGAATTAGTTTCGGACGAAGAATTCGATGAAGATTCGGACGAAGAATTCGATGAAGAGTTTGATGAATAATCAGTCGAATTCGAGTTTGTCGTATTCGACGAATTTACAGCGGAATTATTTGCCGAATTTGTATTCTCGCTCGAAGAACCGCCAAACGGGCAGCCAATCATTAAAAAACTCGAAAATATTACAAGTGCTAATGCTTTTTTCATAAATTATAAAACTCCTTTTGTGTAAAAAGATAGTAAAAAGATTTGGTGTAAGAGTCAATTTACAAACAAAGAAAAAAAACACGATGTCCAAAAACATCGTGTTTTAATGTTAAAATCGAAACTAAAACTAGCTCGGTTTTTTCTCAGTTGTAGTAGCATTATTTGCCTTGTTCGCGCTGTTAGTATTTGTTGTATTAGCAGCGTTTGAAGGCGTATTTGCCATATTTGCGTTATTTGCACCGTTGACAATAGCATTAACCGTATTGTTAACCATATTACCGCCGGTGTTTATACCGTTATTAACCATATTACCGGCTGTATTAACACCGTTTTTAACGCTGTTTGAAGCATTATTAACCATGTTTCCGGTTTCAGTTCCGGGGCAAGCCGCGCCCAAAATTCCCAATGTCAAAACTGCTGTCAATGCAATAGCTTTTTTCATTTTTGTTGTATTCTCCAAAATCTTAAAAAGATTACTAACCAAAAATTAAACTACGGTTTTTTCGTTTCAGCGTTGGTAGCTTTGTTGTCCGTAGCTTTGTTGTCCATTGCTTTGTTGTCCGTAGCTTTGTTGTCCATTGCTTTGTTGTCAGCCGGTTTGTTGGTTGCATTGTTGGTCGTCGGAGCCGCATTATTGGTCGTCGGAGCCGCATTATTGGTCGTCGGAGCCGCATTATTGGTTGCCGGTTTGGCATTATTAGTCGAATTATTCGTAGCACCGCCGTCGCAAGCTGCGCCTAACGAGCCTAAAACTAAAACTGCTGAAAGAGCAATTACTTTTTTCATATCTGTTGTATCTCCTGTCTTCTTAAAATAACTAATTTATCTGTTTCTGTTTAACGACCGCCCTAAGGCAGTCCTGTTCACAAAATCTTTCTTTCAGAAATTTTGTGAACATTGGTCAATATAAATAGCTGTAAGAGGGAAGTCAACTCAAAAGCCGCAAAAAAATTCATTTTTTGAAATTTTTTTTCAATTTTTTTTCAATCTTGTCCTAAATTTTCCGAAAGCAGGAAAGAATTTGCCACTTGTCCAAAGAAAAAAACTCGGTTTTATTGAATAAATTTGTAAGGATGCGGCAAAAAGAACTATTGACTAAAGTAAAACAGAAAAGTTATCTTCAAATAGAGAGTATTTCTCGATCCAATCAACTCTTAAAACTTTCAACTAACTCTCAATCCTTATCCCCAATTCTATGAAATTAACTAATCAAGAGCAAAAATCGGGCGTTGAGTCTAATTTTTTCGGGTTCCGTAATGTGATTTTCCCGATTCTTTCGCTCGTTGCGCTCGGCATAGTTTTTTTAGCGGCGATTTCAAATCTCGATTTAGAAATAAAACTTATTATATTTTTTTCTGCAGTAGTTTTTTACCTTTTATTTTTTATAGCACTTGCAGTGTTGCAGAAAAAAACAAAGGTTACGGCAATATCCTCCAAAAAGCCGGAAGAATTTTTCAACCGAGAAGTGGAAAGCCAGTTGCTTGCGCTTGAGGATGCCGGCAAATTTTTCGGCGCATCGCTTAGAACAGCAGATATGTTCCGGCTGTCTTCGAGTCGTGTGCGCGAAATCGTGCCGCATTCGTCATCTGTGCTTTTATTGGTTGATGAATTTGATGCTAATTTAAAAATCATCGGCGCAAGCGGCATGAATTCGCGTGAGATGCTTGCCGTCGGACAAGTTGCGCCGAAAGGTTTAGCAGGAATTTGTGCAAATTTGCGGAAAATCAAGCGCGATGAAAAACTTACTCTCGAAAAAAGTATTTTGCCATATGATGTCTTAAAATATCTCGAAACAGCGGTTGCGGTGCCGCTTTTTGAAAACGGCGACAAGGTTTTTGCGGTTTTGATGCTTTACGGCAGACACATGGAAGAATTTGATGATAATGCAATAAATATTCTCGAAGCGGTCGGCGAAAGAGTTGCGCCGCTGATTTTGAATGCTTTAGCTTTTGAACGTAATCTTTTTAATGCTTTGACAGACACTTTGACGAGTTTGCCGAATGAACGTGCGTTTTTCTTGATTTTGGAAAATCAAATTGCTGAATCGCAACGCAAACGAGAAGAACGACCATTGAGCTTGCTTTCGATTGATATTAGCGATTTTAACGAGTTAAATCAACAATACGGACACGCAACCGGCGACAAAATTTTGGCTTTTACCGCAGATATTATTAAACGACAACTGCGAAAAATGGATTTTCTGGCACGTTCGGGAAACGATGAATTTTTAGCCGTTCTGCCAACTGCCAATGAAAACACAACGCTCGAAATTATCGAGCGTCTTGAAAGAACCTTTCAAACTGCACCTTTTGAAATTTCTGAAGGCAAAAAACAATTTCTAAAATTAAACATCGGCGCGGCAATCGTTTTCAAACACGGCGACACCGCCGCCGAACTTCTCCAAAACGCGCGGCTCAAAAAAATTACCGCAAAAGCCGGACACGAAGCGAAAATTATTTGGTTTCCGAAAGAATTTATTAATTAAAAGTGAAAGAGTGAAAAAGTCGGTTGCACGAAAAATCAACAAAACTTTTTCAATTTTCACTTTTAAACCTTTTCACTTTTTAAACTTTTTCGCATTGCTAAGCGTTTAATGTAATGACAAAATCTATAGAAGCGCAAGTGTATGGAAGAAGGCACGAAACTCGGAAAATATGAAATAAAACGGATGCTCGGCAAAGGCGGAATGGGCGAAGTCTATCTCGCGCACGACGAAGGACTCGACCGCGAAGTGGCGATTAAAGTTCTTTTGCCCGAATTTTGCTGTAATTTGGAGCGCGTCAACCGTTTCAAACTCGAAGCCCGAACCGTTTCCGCGCTTAATCATCCGAACATTATCACGATTCACGAAATCGGCGTTCACGACGGGCAAATTTACATCGTAACCGAATATATCAAGGGCGAAACTTTGCGGAGTATGCTCGAACGAAAAGCCGTAAATTTCGGGTTGGCTTTGCAAATTGCCGAACAATTAACAAACGGCTTGACAGCCGCGCACAAAGCAGGAATTATTCACCGCGATTTGAAGCCCGAAAATATTATGATTCGCGCTGACGGCATTGTGAAAATTCTTGATTTCGGTCTGGCAAAGCCGACAAAGGTTGAAAGCGAAGCCGAAACGCGCGAACTCGTCAGCACGAAAGCCGGAATGGTGATGGGCAGCATCAGCTATATGTCACCGGAACAAGCCCGCGGCAAGGAAACCGATGAACGCACCGATTTATGGAGCGTCGGCGTGGTTTTATATGAAACGATTGCCGGAAGTGCTCCGTTTGAAGGCGAAACGATTACCGATATTTTGGCAAATATCATTTATAAAGAACCGATTCCGGTTTTGGAAATTATCGAAGACGCGCCGGCGGAAATTCACCGCATTTTGAAAAAATCTCTCCGAAAAGACCGTGAAGAACGCTATCAATCGGCGAAGGATTTACTACTCGATGTGAAGAATTTGCGGCGCGAAATGGAACTCGAACACGAATTGGAAGTTTCGATTTCGCCGCATCGTTCGATGAATTCGCGCTCGAAAAGTTTTGACAAATTGACTCGCAAAACGCTTCTGAAATCAACCGATGAAGTTGCTGAAACGAAGATGTTTGAAACTCACGGGGACACGAAATCGAGCGTTGAAATTGAAAAACAGCCCGTAAAAAAACGCCGTTCGATGGCTTTTATCGCGCTTCTCGGATTAATTTTTCTCGGCACCTTGTCGGTTTTGAGCTATTATTGGTTGCAAAAAATACCTTTGGTTTTTGCGTTTGACCGCAACGCGAATTTTTCGACCGTTTCAAAAATCACGAGCGTCGCTCAATTGCAAATTTCGCCCGACGGCAAGTATTTAGCATATTTAAAGGACGCTTCGACAAAAAATTCAAAGTTGATTTTGCGGCAAATCGAAACCGGTAGCGAAAATGAAATTACGCCGATTGCCGAAAATGAAATCGGGATTTTGCGCTTTTCGCCTGATGCGAATTATGTGTATTTTACGATGAAGCCGAAAGGAGCCTTGGGCTTTATTCTGTATCGCGCGGCAAGTTTGGGTGAAGAACCGAAGCAAATCGCTTTTGACGTTGATTCGGGCGTTTCTTTTCGTCCCGATGGAAAAACTTTAATTTTTCATCGGCATATAATTAATCCTTCGATGGATAAAATCTTTGAAATCGGCGCGGAAGGCGGTGAAGAAAAAGAAATTTATTCTTCGGAAAAGATGTTTTTTAATCCGCAACTTTCACCGGACGGCAAAGCGATTGTCTTGATGACGATTGATAAAAACGCAGGACTTGGCAAACCTTCGGCGGCAATGTCGGTTTTGCCTTCGGAAGGCGGCGAGCTACGGCAAATTGGCAATATTTGGAATTATGTCGAAGCCTTTTCTTGGCTAACCGACGGTTCGGGCTTGATTATTTCGGGCTTTTACGAAGACGATGAAGAATCGAATCTTTATGTTATGAGTTTTCCCGACGGTGATGTGAAACCGCTCGTGAAAGACGCAAATGCATATTCAAATGTTTCGCTAACGGCTGACAGTAAAACGATTGCGACGGTGCAATCAAGCACAGTTGCCGGCATTTGGGAATTTGAAACCGACACGGGAAAGGTGCGGCAAATTTCTCCGAATAACAAAGAACGGCTCGGTGTTGAGGGTTTAACGGCTGCGCCGAACGGCAAGTTGGTTTATTCGAAAAGCATTTCAAAAGACGAATGCGAAATTTGGGAATTGGATGTGCAGAGCAATGTTTCCAAACGGCTTTCTGCGCCAAATACTGGAAGAAATGCTTACCCCCAAATGTCGTCGGACGGCAATTATATTTTTTACGAAAACTTCAGCAACGGCAGTTTTGATATTTGGCGAATGAATGCCGATGGCACAAACCGCACACAAATCACGAAAACGCCCGAAATCCCCGAGAATCTGAGCAGTATTTCGCCCGACGGAAAAACGGTAATTTTTATCGAACGCGATAAAAATATGAACATTCCTTCGATTAAACAAATAAACGTCGAGACCGGCGAAACAACGGCGATTTTGCAAAACGATAAACAATATCCCGATTTGGGAAAATTGTCGCCCGACGGCAAAAGTTTGCTTTACATAAACGCTCCGATAAATTTTGATTCGGGCGTGATGCCGCAAATGTCGCTTTATGTCGCTTCGTTTGACGGAAAAACTTTAGGCGAACCGCGCCAAATCGTCAAAACTTTAAACAGCAATCAATACAAATGGTCGCCCGACGGCAAATCAATCCTTTTCACCGATTTAAGTGGCGGAAATTCGGACATCTGGCGGCTGAATCCCGCAGACGGCAAAACTTCCAAAATTACGAATTTTAATCTCGAATCAATCGTCCGCTACGCCGCCGCCCCAAACGGCAAAAAAATCTACCTCGTGCGAAGAAGCACGACACAAGATATAATCTTGATAAAAGCGGGAACAAATTAGAAAATTTTTTTATTTATCCACAGATAAACACAGATAAACACAGATGAAATCCCGATTTAATATCTGTGTTAATCTGTGTTAATCTGTGGATAAATTCTCTTCAAAAATTATGGCAAAAATTACATTTTACGGCGGAGTTGGTTCGGTTACGGGTTCAAAATATCTTTTAGAATCAAACGGCAAAAAAGTTTTGGTTGATTGCGGACTTTTTCAAGGCGAAAAAGAATTGCGCGAACGAAATTGGGCAGAGCAACCTTTTGATCCGAAGGAATTAGATGCAATTATCATCACGCACGCGCACATTGATCACACGGGATTTTTGCCGCGAGTTGTAAAATTGGGTTTTAACGGAAAAGTTTTTACATCACGCGCCACGGGCGATTTGCTCAAGATTTTATTGCCTGATTCGGGACGTTTGCAGGAAGAAGAAGCCGATTATCGCAACCGACACAATCTTACAAGTCATTCGCCCGCGCTTCCGCTTTATGATGAAAATGACGCGAAAGATACTTTGAAATTATTAAATCCGGTCGCCAATGATGGCAACGCGGTTGAAATTTGCGAAGGTTTCAAAGCGAGTTTTACGGTTGCCGGACACATTATCGGCGCGAGTCAGGTTTTAGTCGAGATGGAAAATGCGCGTGAAAACGGCGAGTCGATTAAGTTTCTTTTTTCGGGCGATTTGGGGCATTATGACCAACCTATCGTTAAAGACCCAGCCGTGCCGCCGGCTTGCGATTATTTGATGACCGAATCAACTTACGGCAATCGTCTGCACGGCGAAACTTCTTCGGACGTTGATTTGGCGCGAATTATCAACGAAGCCTACAAACGCAACGCGCCGATTTTGATTCCGGCATTTGCAGTTGGCAGAACGCAAGAATTGCTTTATATGATTCGTGAACTCGAAGACGAAAACAAAATTCCCGCAATGCCGGTTGTCGTAGATTCGCCGATGGCGGCGCAAGCGACGCAGGTTTATAACCGTTTTTCCGAAGAACACGACGAAGAATACGCTTCGATCTTGGCAAAAAAAGTGCATCCTTTGCGAACCGATTGGATGAAAACTACGGCAAGCCGCGAAGAATCGAAACAACTAAACCAAATGAAAGGCGCGAGAATTATTATTTCCGCGTCGGGAATGCTGACAGGCGGACGCGTTTTGCATCACGCAATGCGGATTTTGCCCGACGAACGCGCCACGATAATCTTTGTCGGTTATCAAGCCGCCGGAACTACGGGCAGAAGAATCTTAAACGGCGAACGCGAAGTAAAGATTATGAAACAATGGATTCCCGTAAATTGCCACGTCGAACGAGTTTCCGGCTTTTCCGCACACGCCGATTGGAAGGCAGTTTTGCGCTGGCTTTCGGGATTGCCAAACACGCCGAAAATGGTTTTCACATCCCACGGCGAACCCGGCGCGGCAGAAGCGATGGCAGGACATATCCGCGACGAATTCGGCTGGAACGTCGTCGTTCCGCAGTTTGAGCAAACTATTGAATTAGAATAGTTTTTTGATGTAAATTTAGGATTGTTATGTCAGCTTTACCACAAAGAAAATATGTTTCGCCGGAAGAATATTTAACGGCGGAAAGAGAATCGCTCGAAAAGCACGAATTTTTCGATGGTGAGATTTTCCAGATGGCAGGCGCAAGCCTGAAGCATATAGTTATTACCGGAAATCTTGCCGCCGAGTTACACGCTCGTTTCAAAGGTAGAGATTGCCGCGCACTTCAATCCGATATGCGCGTTCACATTCCGAAAACAGGGCTTTTTACTTATCCCGATATTGCGGTTGTTTGCGGAAAACCCGAATTTTTACCCGATGAACAACTCGACACTTTGACCAATCCGGTTTTGATTATTGAAGTTCTTTCCGCCTCAACCGAAGGCTATGACAAAGGCGTAAAGTTTGATAACTATCGAAGTCTTGAGTCTTTGCGCGAATACGTTTTAATTTCTCAAGATGCAAAAAGAGTTATCCGCTACACAAAACAAACGGATAACAGTTGGGTTTTGATGGATTTTATCGACGATAAAACCGAAATCGAACTCGTTTCGATTGAATGTTCGCTGACGATGGACGATATTTACGATAAAGTCGAATTTACAGAACCTCACGAGTAATTCGTATATGATTAGTAAAATATACACTCTGCAAAAACATTAAGGGAAATCTGTAATTCGTCATTGGCATTGCACTTTGTCAAAACTTAAATTATTTGGAGAAAAAACTAAATGAATGCTTCGATGATGAATGCCGAAAATTATCAATTGCGCGTAAAGGTTTCGATTTTAATTCGTCTGTTGGCGGCTTTTTGTTATGCAATTCCGCTGATCGGCGGCGCATTGAGTTCGTTTTTGTTGATAAGAGTAATTGAAGCCATTGCAAGAGCTGAGAATGCCGGAATCGTCGCGCTTATGAAAGGCGTGGAAGAGGCTTCGCTTCCTTTAACTGTTTCGTTATATCTCGCGGCATTTTTTGGAGTTATGTTGATAATTGTTCTCGCAATTCGGTTGACGACTGAAACTAAAACCGCTTCGCCGCCGATTTGGTTTTTAGTTCTTGGCGGTATTTTTTCATTAATTCCTGCCGCGTTTTTCTGGTATGCCAAATATTTGATTATCGAAGTTTTAAGTCCGGGCAGTTCGCTAAATAACACAGGCAATTTCGGCAGCATCGGCGCAAGTATCAGCGAGATTTTGCTCTTGAGTGTATTTTCAGCTCCGTTAATCGGTCTTTTGTTATTGGTTGCTTCGGTCATTCCGTTTTCATCAAGTTCAAAAACGCATTGGCTTTCGTTTGCGGGTGCGGTAATTGTTGAAATTTTGCTAATCGGATTTGCGGTTGCTATGCCGTTTTTGATTAACGAACCGCAACGAAAAAATCAATTGGTGAATTTGCCCGAAGTCAGATTTGCTGAGGCAGATGCCAATATTGATAAAGAATCGGCGATGGTTTTAACGCTCACCGCCGACAATAAATTGTATGAAAGACAACGAGCCGACAAGGAACTTAGAGACATTATTATTAACAAAGGCGAATTATCTCAAAAGATCACAAAATCTATGGGAGAAAAATCTCCCGAAAACCAAATCGTTTATCTCAAAGTTGATGAAAATGCTTCGTATGAAAATGTCGTGCAGATTTTCGAGATCATCAGAATAGCTGAAGTTGAAAAAGTCGGACTTGCCGTCATCGAAAAGAAAAATCCAGATGACCCGTATCAAATAACTTCGCGCCGAATTGAATTGAAATTGCCTCAGCCGAAAAACACGAGAGAAATTGTTAAGCCGAATCCTTTGGTTTTATTAATTTCGATGTTAGACAAAGACGGAGGCTTAATGCTTAACCGAGAAAGCATGGGAACAATTTCCGATACTAAAAGGTTGGAAAATGGACTTGCTGGAATCTTTAAAGCGCGTGAATCTAACGGAGTTTTTCGTGTCGGAACTAATGAAATCGAGAAAGAAGTTTTTCTGAAAGTTTCCAAATCCGTTAAATACGGCGATTTCATCAAATTGGTCGAAGCCGTAAAAATCGCCGGTGCAGAACCGATTGCGATTCAGATTGATGAACTTAATTTGTAAAATCGTCTTTGATTAAAAATTTATTAAAATTAAAACCACTAAAATACACGAAAGCACACGAAAAGTTAATAAAAATTTTGTGTGCTTTCGTGTATTTTAGTGGTTCATAATTTCTACTTTGCCACCGTCGGTAATTACAATGCGATGCGCGGCGTTCACACTGCCACCTGCACCGTTTACACTGCCACCTGCGAGATTTACAATGCCGACCGCACCGTTTACGTTGCCGTGCGCGGCGTTTACTTTGTGATGCGCGGTGTTTACTTTGCCGTGCGCGAGATTTACTTTGCCGTGCGTAGCATTTACACAGATGTGCGCGAAAAATTTAAGATTTAAGGATTATTCATAACGCAAACATTCGATCGGGTCTAGCTTTGCGGCTTTTCTGGCAGGGAGAACGCCGAAGATTAATCCGACACCGACCGAAACGCCGAGCGAGAGCAGAATCATCCAAAGTTCGACTGTTGCGGGAATTGACGG
>CALMEH010000634.1 GCA_937863115.1 uncultured Acidobacteriota bacterium | reverse complement strand
CCACGTCCGAGAGCGGCGTTGCAGAGATAACAGTAAGAATGATCTCGCTACTGTCGCTCGCCACCTTGATAAGGCGAATGGTCGGCGTGACCGCTCCGAGCAGCGCTCTCTGAGCGGACAGCCGCAAAGCTGAAATAAAAGCCCGAAAGCATCAGCATTATCGGGAAAAATGCAAATTGTCCGCCTTCCTGCACGGTTGTAACCATCGAACCGATTAACGCAAAAATCGAGGCGTAGAGGAAAAAACCGAGCAGAAAATAAATCATAAAATACACAATCGTCAGCAATGAAATCGCCGGAATCGGCACATCAAAACCGCTTGCCGAAATTATCGGCACGACCAGCCCAATGACAATCGCCGCCGAAGTTACCCAAATCGCAAACTGTGTCAAACCGCCCAAAGCCACGCCGACGAGCTTGCCCATCAACAATTCAAAAGGTTTCGCGGACGAAAACAAAATTTCGGCAATGCGCGTTTCCTTTTCTTCAACAACTGCCGACATTATGACCTGCCCGTAAATCGCCAGATTCAGATAAATCATAAAAGCAATGATAAAACCTGCCCAAAAACCGCCAGCGTCATCTTTTTCCGCGCCCTTTTCGTCAATCTTTTTGACTTCCCAATTTACTTTTCGGCTGAGGTTTTTCAGTTGAACTTCGCTGATGTTCGCATCTGCCAAACGCTGTGAGCGAACGGAATTATCGAGTGCATCGCGCAAAGTTTGGTTGATTATAAAATCGCCCGATTTGCGCGAAAAGAATTCATATTTCGCCGTTTCATCGCCATAATTTGAGGGAATTATCAGATAAGCATCGAGTTTATTATTTTGAACGTTTTCGACGAGTTCGGCGCGAATTTGTTCGGCGGTTTTGCCCGCAAAATTAAATTCTACAAAGTTAAAACTATCTTGAAATTGCGCCATATCGCGCTTCATTTTTTCTTCTTGATTAGGCGTGATGTTGGTTAAAGAATCTTTGAGAGCTTGGTCTGCACGTTCGCGCATTTTTTCAGCCGAGAGATTTTCCTTCAAACGCGGCGCGATTTTCCCCGCCGAATCAACTACAGCAATTCGCATCGGTTCGCCCTTAATCGAAAAAATTATCGCCGGCACAATCGCAAATCCCGCCGCTAAAAGCGGAAAAAGCAAAGTCCCGATCAAAAATGACCATTTAAGAACGATTTTTTTATATTCGTGTTTTACAACTGCTAAAAATTTACGCATTTTTCATCAAAAGTCACTAAAGGCGACAAAAACATTTACATTTTACCAACTTCCGCAATAAAAATATCATTCAAACTCGGTTCGATTTTCTCGAATTTAGAAATCGTTGCGCCCGATTCAATTAATTTTTTCAATAAAACCTGCGCGTCGGCATTTTCCGCTAAAACTAATTCTTTTTCGTCGGCGTGTTCAACCAAATTTGCGACTAAAGTTTTATCTTCCAAAACTTTTTCGCCGCCAACGCACCTCAACGCAATGAGATTTTTGCCGAAACTTTCTTTAACTTCGCGCAAACTTCCGCCCAAAATTTTTCGTGCTTTGTTAATTAAGATTATATCGTCGCACAATCTTTCGGCGGTTTCCATCAGATGCGTCGAAAAAATAATCGTCTTCTTTTGCGCCTTTAGTTCGGCGACGACCTCGATTAAAAATTCGACATTTACCGGATCAAGCCCCGAAAAAGGTTCGTCCAAAACAAGTAAATCAGGATCGTGCAAAACCGTTGCAACGAACTGAATCTTTTGGGACATTCCTTTTGATAAATCGGTAGTTTTCTTCTTTTTCCAATCGGCGAGTT
>CALMEH010000633.1 GCA_937863115.1 uncultured Acidobacteriota bacterium | reverse complement strand
CTTTTCGCCGTGCCAAATCGCAAAAAGAATACGGTCTCGGCGAAGCAAATTATCGGGCGGAAATTGTGAAATCAATCGTCCCGATTGGCGCGATTGTCGTGTTTGTTTTGGTGATGAACTCTTACAAAGGCGTTCCCGTTCCGGTTTTGATCTTGCTGGCGGCGGCAATTCTTGGCGTTTTTATTACAAATTCAACGGTTTTCGGGCGTTATCTTTACGCCATCGGCGGCAATGCAGACGCGGCGCGACTTTCTGGAATCAACACGAAACTCAATGTTTTGAAGGTTTTCGCGCTTTTGGGTTTTTTTGTCGGCATCGCTTCTCTGGTTAATACGGCGCGGCTCGGAAGCGCAACGGTTGACGCGGGAACTTTGAAGGAATTAGACGCGATTGCCGCTTGCGTCATCGGTGGCGCGAGTTTGATGGGCGGACGCGGAACGATTTTCGGCGCGTGTTTGGGCGCGTTGATTATGGAAAGCCTCGACAACGGAATGCTTCTGATGGAAGTCCGCGATTTTATGAAAGACATCGTCAAAGGCGCGGTTTTGGTTGCGGCTGTCGGAATTGATATGATTGGTAAGAAATCTTGATAGTGGTTAGTGATTAGTGGTTAGTGGTTAGCTGCAAAAACCAAGAAGACGGATTTAGCAACGGACAACGAACCACGAACCACGAACGAAGGGAGAATAATGCGATTAAAAATTTTAGTATTGCTACTTTTTGCTTTTTTCATCGGCGCGTGTGTGCAAACGCGCGATGCAAATAACACGGCACAGACGAATAAACCGACGGATGCGAACAAGAAAATCAAAATCGGTTTTGCGATGGACACGCTCAAGGAAGAGCGTTGGGTGCGCGACAAAGATGCGTTTGAAGCGCATTGCAAAAAACTCGATGTCGAGTGCATCGTAACGGTTGCGGGAAATAGTGCCGCTAACCAGATGAAAGATGTCGAAGGGCTTTTGACCAAAGGCATTGACGTTCTCGTTATCGCGCCGCACGATGCCAAACAAGCGGCTTCGATGGTGGACAAAGCCAAAGCGCAAAATGTTCCGGTCATTTCTTACGACCGTTTGATAAATTCCGACAAATTAGACCTCTACATTTCGCATCAAGTTCCGGTTATCGGGCGAAAAATGGCGGAATACGCGCTTCGTAAAAAACCGAAAGGCAACTATGTTTTGGTTCTCGGCGCGGCGACTGACAACAACGCTTTGATTATGGAAAAAGCGCAGATGGAGGTTTTGCAACCGGCGATTGACCGCGGCGATATTAAGATTGTTACCAAAGAATACGCTGAAGATTGGAAACGCGAAGCGGCGCAGAAAATTGTTGAAAACGCGCTGACCAAAAATGATAACAAAGTTGATGTCGTCGTTGCTTCAAACGACGGCACGGCAAGCGGCGCGGTCGAAGCTCTGTCGGCACAAGGTTTAGCCGGACAAGTTCTCGTTACGGGGCAAGACGCGGAAAAAAGCGCACTCCAATCAATCGCCGAAGGCAAGCAAACGATGACAATTTACAAACCAATCATTCCGCTCGCCAACGGCGCGGTCGAAGCCGCAATAAAATTAGCCAAAAAAGAGCCGCTCACGGGAACGACAATGTTCAAAAACGACGCGCTCAATAAAGATGTCGTAGCGATTCTGCTCGAAGTTCAAGAAGTTGACAAAGACAATCTGATGACAACGGTTATCAAAGACGGCTTTGCCACGTTTGAAGATGTCTATAAAAATGTTCCGGCTGATAAACGTCCGCAACAAAAATAATTGTTGAAAAATCCGGCGTTATCTGAAAGAATTGAAACGTCGGATTTTTGAAGGAAAAATTATGAATAGCGAAGATGAAACATTAAAACAGCCAAACAAAGACGATGCGGTTTTGCGGGCGATTGCCGAGTTATCGGGAATGATTGCCGAATTATCGGGAAAGGTTGATAAATTGGAAGGCAAGATTGATAAATTGGAAGGTAAAACTGACGGAGTGCAGGGAGAGTTCAACGCCTTCAAAAACGAAACTAACGCGCAATTTGGAGTAATCCGCGAAGGCATCGTGTATAATAGCGTCGCTTTCGACCGTCTTCAACCCAGCGTTTTTCTCCTTAGTGCCAATGTTAAAGAATTAGGCGAAGAAGTGTGGCGGAACAATAAAGTTTTAATTTGAGTTTTACGGCAAACCATAACGAAAAACCATATAAAAAATCTAAATGTTCCGGCTGATAAACGTCCGCAACAAAAATAGATTTACCGCACGAAACAATTTACGAAAACGGACAGCAAGAAATTCTGTCCGTTTTTATTTGCCCGAAATTATCGTTTCATATGCTAGTTTAGCTAGACTAGCTAAACTAGAAAAAAAGGAGAAAAATCGAATGAGAACAATTTCAACTTTTGAAGCCAAAAATAAACTGAGCGAAGTAATTGCTTTGGCAGAGCGCGGCGAACCGCAGATAATCACGAAAAACGGCAAAGAAACAGCGGTGGTTATTTCTTATCGGGAGTTTCAGCGATTGACGACACAAAAAATTCCGTTGGTAGATTTTTTGCTCGATAATCCGTTTCGGAAACACGCCATAGAAATGGAGTTTGAAAGACAAAAAGATTTGCCGCGTCCGACGTTGAATTTTGAGGAAACCGATGATGAATAATTTGCTCAACACTTGCACGATGTCCGAATTTACAAAAAAACTTCCAAACGAAAAGGTTATTGAATGGTTTTCGGCACAAATGGATGAAACGCTTTTTCTGAGTGCGATTACGATAGCCGAAATTCAAAAAGGAATCGAACCGATGGCGAGTTCAAAGAAACGCAACGAATTGGAAAATTGGTTAGATTCGGTGATTAGAAGATTTAACCGCCGCGTTTTGCCGTTTGATTTGCAAATTGCGCGGCGTTGGGCAGTTTTGACCGCAACTCTAGAAAAGAAAGGGCGAATTTTGCCGACAATGGATTCCTTTATCCTTGCCACCGCGCTCGAACATAATCTGACCATCATCACGCGCAACGAAAAGGATTTTGCCGATACAGGCGCAAAGGTTTTGAATATTTGGGAATAAATTAAAGATTTCCGTAAAAGAAAAAGCATCTCCGAACCGAGATGCTTTTTTAATCTTTTATTTTTCTTCTGTGTTCGCGCCCGTTGCCTTTGTTTAGATTGCGGAAGTTTGCAGTTAAGGAATGACAATTCGGACAGATTAACTGCAAGTTTTCTTCCTCGTTATTGAAAGAGTTTCCGTCTATGTGATTTACTTCGAGTGGAACTTTGTTTGTTGTCGGATGCCTTTCGTTCCAATCGCAAAGACAGCACTTTTCGCCGAATTTTTCGAGCAAAAACCTTTTGAGATGATTTGAAAGAAGCGGTGTTTTTATGCCTCTGTTTCCGCTGACCAATCCGGCTTTCCACTTTTTGATATATTCGTGATATTGGTAATCAAATTGACATCTGTTTGAACAGTATGAATGGCAATTTCTTTTAGTAGGCTTGGAACAATTCAGACATTCTTTCATAACATTTGATTTTCAGAAAGAAGGTTGGAGAAAAAAAATGGAGCCGGTGATGGGAATCGAACCCGCGACCGATGGTTTACAAAACCATTGCTCTACCACTGAGCTACACCGGCTTACAGCAAAATGCCGTAAGGGAAAATACTAGCAAAATGCTATTGTATTCTGCAAGTTGCGAGAGGGAAAAAGACGATAAGACTAAGAGACGAAGCGAAACTTGAATAAAAACAAAAATCTCTCCGTCTCTCAATCGCTTCGTCTCTTAGTCTTTTATTTTGCAAGGCGCAGATGCGGTAAATCGTTTTGCGGCGCAGGAATAATGTATTGTTGATTCGGCATAATATTCTGCCAGCGCATTTTGTTTTCGAGAATTTTTTCGACTTCATCGCGCGGCACGGGGCGCGAGAAAAGATAGCCTTGACCGTATTCGCAACCTAAAATCTGTAATTGGTGAAGCTGATGAATTGTTTCGATTCCTTCAGCAACTACATCCATTCCAAGTGTTTTTGCCAGCGCAATGACCGTGCGGACGATTTCGCCATTTTCGCTGCCGTCTTCCATCGTGCCGACAAATGAACGGTCAACTTTGAGCGTGTCAATCGGGAAACGGTGCAGATAACTCAAAGAAGAATAGCCCGTGCCGAAATCGTCAATCGAAAGTTGAACGCCCAATTCCTTCATTTGTTTGAGCATTGCAATAGTTTGTTCGGCGTTTTCCATTACTGCGCTTTCGGTAATTTCTAACTTCAGACATTGCGGCGGAATGCGTGTTTCGGCAATGATTTTGGGGATGTCTTCGACTAAACTGTTGTGTGCGAAATGTTTGCCCGAAAGATTAACGCTGACGGTGAGAGTTTTATTTGACGGTTCGATGGCGTGCCACGAAACCATCTGGCGGCAAGATTCGCGCAAAATCCAAAGTGTCATCGGCACAATCATTCCGTTTTCTTCGCTGATCGGGATAAATTCGTTTGGCGGCACGAGTCCGCGCGTCGGGTGATTCCAACGAATTAAGACTTCAAAACCGGAAAGTTTCATCGTGTCGAGCGCGATTATCGGTTGATAAAAAGCACAAAATTCCTGACGTTCGACGGCGTGGCGCAAATCGGTTTCAATCTGCATCAAATTAACGGCGCGGGTGTGCATCGTTGTATCGAAAATATCGTAAGGTTTAGCGCGTTCTTTGGCGTAATACATCGCAATATCGGCATCGCGCAAAATGTCTTCGGCTTCTTCATAACGCTCATTGCCGATTGCAATTCCGATGCTGACGCTCGTGAAAACTTGTCTGCCGCTAAGATTAAAAGGCGCGGCGAGTTTGTGTTTAATAAGTCCGGCGAAACTTACTGCGTCTTCGGTTTCCTTGATGTTCGTCAAGATAATGGCAAACTCGTCGCCACTGAAACGTGCTACGAGGTCGCCTTCACCCATAATATTTTTCAGCCGTTTGGCAACGTGCAAAATAAGTCGGTCGCCGGTTGAATGCCCGAGCGAATCATTGATAGTTTTAAAGCGATTAAGGTCAAGAAAAAGCACGGCGAAACCTGCTTCGGGCGTGCTTTTCAGCTTTTCCAGATGAAACCGCAAAGTTTCGATAAAAAGATTTCGGTTGGGCAAATCAGTCAACGAATCGTGAAATGCGGCGTGGCGAAAACGCTCCTTACTTTCGCGCAAGGCTTGCGAAATACGGTTTTGTTCGTTGATGTAATGCTGAAGTTCTTCGATGTGTGCTTCGGCTTGTTCGGCGCGTTGGCGTTCGGCTTGCTCGGCTTTTTCAGCAGTTTCGCGGACATCATTGACAATCGCCGGTAAGTCATAAATGAAACTGCGCCAACGACAATCGTTGCCAAAAGCAACACAGGACTGATTTGTTCGATAGCTTTAATCAACAAACCTGCAACTACACCGCCGATAAAATACATTGCCAGCGCATTCAGACAATTCTCATTCCAAACTTTCCAAAACGATTTACCGCTTTTGTTTGAGGCTAAAAGACTGACTAAAACCGAACTGACAAGAAATTGAATAAGTGCAATAATCGCCAAAACTCCGACAAAAGCCGAAACATTTGAAAAATTATGCGCTAAAATTTCAGCCGGAAAAACCGCCCATGCCGCCCACGCCGCAAGTGCTGTCGTAATTGAAGATGTCGCCACATTAAAAAGAATTGTTTCTTTTTTGATGCTGATACCTTTGCGGCGAAAAGCAAACGAGGCATTGAGCGATTCGAGTGCCGATAAAACAATCGCAATCGGCGGCGAATATATCATAATCGCGTAAAAAACTGCGCCTTCCGCCAATGAAATGTAAATTTTGGTGCGCGGCAATTGAAGTTGAAATGCAGAGCCGAGAAAAATTGTCGCAAAGGCAAGTGTGATTAAGCCCCAATCAACTTTTTCGAGTTCAAAATTGAGAAGCGCATAGCCGCAGATAGTAGTGCCGACAGTAATAATCGTCCAAATAATGATTTTTGTGATTTTTGAATTTGTATTCACGTCGGTTTGTTCTTAGAGTGCGATTGAATAAAGCGAGGAGGTATGAATTGAGATTTAGGTTGTTTTTTTCTCAACCGCTTTTAAGTATAGAATTAATTGGGCGAATTGTCTATATTTTTTTGTTTTTTTATTAACAATATTTATCCAGTTATTACATAATCATTCCAACATGGGCAAAAATGCCCAAAAAGATAAGAGATGCCTAAGAAATTTTGAATCAAATACTTCTTACCCATCTCTTATCTTTTCTTTAATTGCTTATTATTGGTCGCCGTTGGTCATTACGATAATCCCGTCGCTCAAAAGCATTCCGTCGCTCAAAAGCATTCCGTCGCTCAAAAGCATTCCGTCAGCAAAAAGCATTCCGTCAGCTAAGTTCGCCGATTCGATTTGCGAACTGTAATCCATAAACGGAAGACCATCGGCGATCGTTCTGCCATCACTCAAAAGCATTCCATCACTCAAAAGCATTCCATCACTCAAAAGCATTC
>CALMEH010000632.1 GCA_937863115.1 uncultured Acidobacteriota bacterium | reverse complement strand
CTTTCGGAAATTTCACACGAAACAGGTCGCCAAATCGGCGTTCTCTTAAACCGCAAAGGTCAAGTCGAATATGTGATGGTCGGAAATGCCAAGTCAATCGAAATGCCCGATTTCGGACGTGCGCGTGTTTCGCAAGACCGTTTTCGCGGACTTCGGTGCGTTCATACGAATTTTAACAAACAAAAATTGACGCAAGATGATTTGACCGACTTGGCTTTGCTGCGGCTTGATTTGATGTCAACAATTCAAGTAAATGAAACGACGGGTTTGCCCGATCTGGTTTATTCAGCGCATCTTGTTCCGTCAAGCGCCGAAAAACTCGAAACCGAAAGCCAATCTTTGCCATACGAATTTCTCGAACCGAATATTCCTTCGCAATTAGATACAGATTTTATCGGTCTGATAAATTCGCTCGAAAACGAAATGGCGCGGATTCGCCAAACGGCGCGTAACCGCCAAACAAACCGCGACCGCGTGATTTTGGTAAATGTTACGACAGGTTATTTATCCGAAGCCGAAGAATCGCTTGCCGAATTGGAAGAATTGACGCTTTCGGCTGATGCGGTTGTTTTGGATAAAATCATCCAACGCCGTTCACAAATTGACCCGAAAACCGTTCTTGGGCGTGGAAAATTGGAAGAACTTCTGGTGCGCTCGATGCGTCTCGGCGCGGATTTAATCGTGTTTGATACAGAACTTTCGCCCGCACAAGTTCGTGCGCTCTCGTTAGCAACAGAATTAAAAGTTATTGATCGTCCGCAACTTATTTTGGATATTTTCGCCCAACGCGCTCAATCGCGCGAAGGCAAATTGCAAGTCGAACTCGCACAATTAAAATATCTTTTGCCGCGCCTTGCACAAGGTTTGAATCCGGCGTTTTCCCGTCTGGCAGGCGGAATCGGCGGACGCGGACCGGGCGAAACTAAACTCGAAACCGACCGTCGCCGGGTGCGCGATAAAATTACAAATCTCGAAAAACAAGTTGGTAATCTTTCGCGCCAAATAAACAAACGCCGCAAACATCGCACCATACGAAACGTGCCGATTATTTCCCTTATAATCTACACCAACGCCGGGAAATCCACACTTTTCAATCGGATGACGGGCGCCGAGGTTTATGCGGAAAAGAAAATGTTTGCGACGCTCGACCCGACTTCGCGGCGTTTGCGTCTGCCGATTGAACAGGAAATTATCATCAACGATACCGTCGGATTCATCCGCGATTTGCCCGATGCGCTGGTTGCCGCTTTTCGTGCTACGCTCGAAGAAATTTCCGATTCGGATTTGCTCGTCCACGTTATTGACGCTTCAAATCCGCGAGCCGTGCAACAAATCGAATCGGTTGACAAAATTTTAAGCGAATTAAAGTTGAACGAAATTCCGCAAATCATCGTTTTGAACAAATCTGACTTGCTTGATGAAATGTCGCTCGAAGCTCTCGAACGGCAAATTTCGCTTGACAAGTCAGCGGAAATCGTGGCAATTTCAGCTATTCAACCGAAAACTTTGCGCCCTCTGATAGAAAAAATCGGACAAACCTTGGTAAAAGATTTGTCCGAGCCTTTTCACAATTCAAAAGTTGAAACGCAATCGGTGAACGGTCTTGAAGTTTAATTAATTGGTTCTGTAACCAGAAAAACATCCCACGCCCAGCGTCCGAGTTGTGCGTCTTGGGCATCGCGCACTTTTGCCC
>CALMEH010000631.1 GCA_937863115.1 uncultured Acidobacteriota bacterium | reverse complement strand
CGGCAAAGCGTCGCGCCCGTCGGATGTCGTAACCGCAATGAACGGAAAAACGATTGAAATTCTTAACACGGATGCCGAAGGACGTTTGATTTTAGCCGATGCCGTCGCTTACGCCGAAAAACAGGGCGCGACAACGATTGTTGATATGGCAACACTAACGGGCGCGGTCATCATTGCGCTCGGCGATGTGAACACCGGAATTATGGGCAACGACCAAGGTTTGGTTGACGACATTATCGCTTGCGGTAAAGAAGCGGGCGAAGGTTTCTGGCAACTTCCGCTTGGGCGTGAATACAGCAAAGGAATTAAATCTGACATCGCTGACATCAAAAATATCGGTCCGGCACGAAAAGCCGGAACAATTATCGGCGCGGCTTGTTGACAAAGCAAAATGGGCGCATCTCGATATTGCCGGAACTGCTTGGGCGGACAGTGAAAACCCGCATCACGCCAAAGGTCCGACAGCCGTTGCCGTCCGCACGCTTTTAAAATTGGTCGAAAAATCGCAGTAATAACAAAATTAAGGAGATATAATGAAAAAAATTACAAATAGCAACAAATCATCGGCAATTATAGCTTTGCTGATTGTCGGTTTAATCGTTTTGGGATGCGGCGGCAAGCCCGAAATGCCCGCAGAATCAGCTTCGAAAGCCTTGGTTAAAACCTCGATTACGGATTTAGCCGACGCGATTGATAAAAACGATTTCAAAGCGTTTCGTGAAAAAGCATCGGCAGATTTTCAAGCATCTTTGAGCGAAGATAAGGTCAAAGACGCTTTCAAAGAATTAGTCAAAAACAAGGAAGCAAACGTCCCTGTGATGCGCGATGCCGCCGGAAAAAACCCGACATTTTCGCCCGCTCCGACAATCCGTGAGGAAAAAGGTAATTACATTTTGGTAACCAAAGGCGAAACTGCCGCCACCGACGGAAAAGTTAAGTTTGAAAACGAATACGTCTGGCGTGGCGGTGAATGGAAATTGCTGAAAATTTCGGTAATTATATCGTAAAATTCAAATCAATAAACGCCAAAGCAAAGACAATCAAAAGTTGTCTTTGCTTTTCTTTTTCTCGCAAGCTAAAATTTTTACAACAAAACTATAAACCAATGAAAATACACGAATATCAAGGAAAAGAACTTTTGAAAACTTACGGCGTTCCCGTGCCGCGCGGCATTGTGGCGCGTTCCGGTGAAGAAGCCGAACAAGCGGCGAAAGATTTAGGCACGGATGTCGTTGTCGTGAAATCGCAAATCCACGCCGGCGGACGTGGCAAAGGTGGCGGCGTAAAGCTCGCCAAATCTCCGGAAGAAGCGAAGGAAATCGCCGAACAGATGCTCGGAATGATGTTGATTACACATCAAACCGGACCCGAAGGACGTGAAGTTAAAACGCTTCTCATCGAAGAAGGTTTGCCGATTGACCGCGAGTTTTATTTGGCAGTAACGCTTGACCGTGTTACGGGCAGAAATACTTTTATGGCTTCCAAAGCGGGCGGAATGGACATCGAAAAAGTCGCCGAAGAAACGCCCGAATTGATTTTGAAGGAAGCGATTGACCCAAGTGTCGGTCTTCGCCCGTTTCAAGCGCGAAATCTGGCTTTCGGGTTGGGAATCCCGAATGAATTAATCAATCAAGCCGCCGGATTTATGCTCAAACTTTATGACGCTTACGAAAAAATGGACGCTTCACTGCTCGAAATCAATCCGTTTTTGCTGACAAAAGATAATCGCCTAATCGCGCTTGATGCAAAAGTTAATTTTGACGATAACGCGATGTTTCGGCATAAAGATTACGCCGAGCTACGCGATTTAGGCGAAGAAGAACCGCTCGAAATCGAAGCCTCGAAATTTGACCTTAATTACATCAAACTCGATGGAAATATCGGTTGTATGGTCAACGGCGCAGGTTTGGCAATGGCAACAATGGACATCATCAAACTCGCCGGCGGCGAACCCGCAAACTTTCTCGATGTCGGCGGCGGCGCGTCGCAGGAACGAGTCGAAAACGCTTTCAGAATTTTATTGGCGGACGAAAACGGGAAAATCGTTTTGATAAATATTTTCGGCGGCATCGTGCGTTGCGATATGGTCGCCAACGGCGTAGTTGCGGCGGCGAAAAACTTGGGCGTTTCAATCCCGATTGTTGCCCGTTTGGAAGGCACAAACGTCGAAGAAGGCAAGCGCGTTCTCAATGAGTCAGGCATCGGCATTATCTCCGCCGACGGAATGCACGATGCGGCGGCGAAAGTCGTTGCGGCGGCTGGCGCGTAAAACTAAAACCACGAAATAACACGAAACGACACGAAAAAGATTTATTGTTTTTCGTGTCCTTTCGTGTTATTTCGGGGTTAATATTTCTTTGGTT
>CALMEH010000630.1 GCA_937863115.1 uncultured Acidobacteriota bacterium | reverse complement strand
AACTAGCATACAAGATTTTCAAATATCTATAAAACTATTCTGTCCACTTACTTACGCTTTCCCATTAGAAACTGTGCAATAAAAGTCCAACACGCTTTAGCTTGTTGAATTGCCTAACTTAACTGTTTGCTAAATTTGAAGCGAAAAGCTAAAGCGTGTCGGACTTTTTCGCAGACTTTTTATTGCATAATTTCTAATGGGAAATGGTATAATTTTCTACTCTTGATTTGTGTGAGAATTATTTCCGTTTTTTTTGAGGTGAACCAAAATGCAAAGAAACAGTAGAGGCGGCGCAAAACCTTCGATGTTGGGAAATAAGGGCAATCCATTAACAATTCAAATAAACGGAATTGATCGAAAGGATTGGTATGAACTGAGTAAAGACGAAAAATCTTTGGCTCGCCGCGCCGAATTACCAACTTGGCTTTCTGAAAAAGCACGTCAAATCAAAGCCGAAAGAAAATCTCTGTTAGCTGAATTGAGCGAAAATAATATAAGAAATTCTAACAAATTAGAAGGTGAAAGCGGCGGGCATATTCTGATAAATGCCAAACAAAACACAAGACAAGAAATTCCTTGTATTGGAATTGATGTGGAAATTATAGAAAAATTGAAAGATAATCCTCCTGACAGAATTTACTTTTTCGTCTATTACATTGATTATATTATTTGCGAAAAATGGAGCGTTTCGTGGAACGATTTTATTTCAAACGGATTTGAAGTAAAAAGCTCAGAAAGATTTACGCCGCAAAGTATGATTCCGGTTAAATACCTTTCAAATAATATGATAACTTAACAAAAATGTCGCACATCATCGAAACCGAAGAAACCTTAATCATCGAAACGCCCGAACGAGTGCCGCTTGCTTTTTCGCTGGCTTCTATCGGAAATCGTTTTCTTGCCGTAGCGATTGATCATTTTATTCAATATCTGACGATTATCGTCGTGGCGTGGTTTTTTATGTGGCTGGCAAGCATCGGCAATCCGCTCGACGGTGCGACAGCCGAAAGCGTTCTTTCCGAAATGCCGAAATGGACGATTGCGCTGATGATTTTGGCGGTTTTTCTGATTTTTTCGAGCTACTTCATCTTTTTTGAATGGCTTTGGGACGGACAAACGCCGGGGAAAAGGCTTTTGAAACTTCGAGTTATCCGCGAAGACGGTCGCCCGATTACGCTCTGGGAAGCGATTGCGCGAAATCTTTTGCGAATTTTCGACGCAATTCCGGGTTTTGTCGTTCCGATTTATTCGGTCGGATTGATGACGATTTTTTTCAACAGCCGCGACCAGCGCGTCGGCGATATTTTTGCCGGTACGGTCGTCGTCCGCGAACGCTTTGACGAAGCCCCGACATTTATGGAAACCTTCGCCAATCCGATTAGCGATGCCGCCTTACAGCGCGTCAATCCGCACACCCAATTTCAAGCCGATGTTCGCCTTCTCAGCGAAAACGAAATCGAAATCGTCGAAAGTTTCCTGCGCCGCCGTTGGGATTTGAACGAACGTCAACGCCTCTGGATGGCGTGGCGCGTCGCCCTTCCGCTGATGTATAAACTCAAACCTGATTACGATTTAACAACTTTTACCTATGAAGGTTTTCTGGAAGAAATCATTCATCGTTTCTATGCCAAGCAGAGATTTTTGAATTAATTTTTAATCTTTTTTCCAATAATAATATTTAAAGAGTTTTCCGGCTTCTTCCGCCGAAATTTTTCCGCCAAGCATTTCGACTGCTTTTGCCAAAACAGGGTCTCTTTGATTAGATAAATCATTTCCGCTTGGCAAAATAGTTTCATCGGGAATCACTCCAATATGTTCGAGGCTTTTACCATCTGACATTATAACATCTGCGTTTGTAATACTTACAGCATATGATATAACCGTGTTACCTGCGCCCATTTCGGTTGGATACGTCATTGATTGCATCACAGCTCCGGCAGACGTGTCGCCGAGAACAATTCCGCGTTTTTCAAGTTGGATGACACGCGCAAATATCTCAGCCGCCGAACCAGAGTTGCTGTCAACTAAAACAATAACTTTCCCGCTGAAACTTTGATTTCCTTTGGATTTCGCTTTTTGCGGATCCATTTTTTTCCGCCCTTTTAATTCAGCTATGTGAATATCTTTGTCAAAAAAATAGCCAACGAGATTTTCCAAGGTTTTAACATAGCCTCCGCCATTTCCGCGCAAATCAAAAACAACTGCATTTCCTTTTTTAATCGTGTCTATCCAAGAACTCGCTTGATTCCAGTCAACCGCAAAAGAAGGAAATTTCCAAACAGTAACATTGCCGATCATCTTGAATCGCGCTTTATCATTTTCTTCATCGTAAAAATCATCAAAAAGACGATAATAAGACTGAAAAGTTATTACGCTCGGCTGTTTTTTTAACTCAGATTTTACTTCAATTTCGCGCGATTGTTCACTGCCGGGCGAAAGAACGGTAATTTTTAATTTCTCCCTGATGCTCAGAAGGTTGTAGTAATATAAAATTTTCCAAAGGTCTTTTCGATTCGGGCGAAAACCTTCGACCGAAAGTATCTGATCGCCGACTTTTAGCCCAGCATTTTCGGCATCGCTTTTTGGTTTAACCGACATTACATAACATCGGTCGCCGATCATTTGCATTTTCCATGGATATTCAACTTTTAGATTTGTCGAAGGCGGAAGAAAATAAAGATGTGAATCGTCAAATTCCATTAAAATTTGCGCGATAACGGCAAACGATTGTCCGACTGTTGTTACTTGATCAAGTCGTTCTTCAGCTTTTTTGAATCTCGCTTCGAGGTCTATACCGTGAAAACTTTGGTCGTAATAATTGTCTTTGATTTTGTTTTTAACATCTTTGAGCATATCTTTCATTCGTCCGCGCTCAATGCGATCCATTGTCTGTGCGCTGACGATTTGAAAGGAGGCGAAGAATATAGTTAAGAAACCCAAAGAACCGAGAAATAGTAATTTGTTGAGTTTAAAGTTAAAAATCATTTAGAACCTCCGTTTTCGAACTTTTTCAATTTAAGCATATTACCATCAATCACGATAAAAAAAAAGCCTTTTTTTATCGGTTTCAACTTTGCCCTTATAACTAAAATATGATAACTTGCGTATTCGTTTCGGCTTTAGATTTCAAAAATATGCAAAACATTTTAGTTACGGGCGGCGCGGGATTTATCGGCTCGCATTTGGTCGAAAAATTACTTAAAGAAGAAGTTTGGAACGTTGTCGCGCTTGATAATTTCAACGATTTTTACGCGCCTGAAATCAAACGCGAAAACATTCATTCGTTTTTGGAAAACCCGCGATTTTCTTTGGCTGAAATTGATATTTGCGATGCGAAAAATTTGGAGAAAATCTTTGCTGAGAACAAATTTGACGCAATCGTTCATCTCGCCGCCCGCGCCGGAGTTCGTCCTTCTTTGGAACAGCCGAAACTTTACGCGGAAACGAATATTAACGGCACTTTGAACTTGCTCGAACTTGCAAAAAAATTCAACGTCAAACAATTTGTTTTCGGTTCATCGTCCAGCGTTTACGGGATAAATTCAAAGATTCCTTTTTCCGAGGAAGATAAAATTTGGCAAACGATTTCGCCTTACGCGGCGACCAAAGCGGCGGGCGAACATCTCTGCTACACATATTCACATCTTTACGACATTCGCACGGTTTGTCTGAGATTTTTCACGGTTTACGGCGCACGTCAGAGACCTGATTTGGCGATTCATAAATTTTCAAATTTGATTTGGAAAGAAAAACCGATTCCCGTTTTCGGCGATGGTGCGACGCGCCGCGATTACACTTTTATTGACGATATTATTCAAGGCGTTCGTGCCGCGATCGATTACGATAAAGCAGATTTTGAAGTGTTCAATTTAGGCGAATCGCAAACCGTCGAATTGAAATATTTAATCGAACTCATCGAAAAAAACATCGGCAAACGCGCCATCATCGACCAACGCAAAATGCAGCCCGGCGATGTGCCGATAACTTTTGCTGACATTTCAAAAGCTAAAGAATTGTTAAATTATAATCCGATAACGAAAATCGAAGAAGGAATCGAAAAATTTACCGAATGGTTTAAGAAAACTGTAGATTAACCTGAGTTCGAGTATAAGAATTTTTGCCCGTGAAAAACGCGAAAAACGCGAAAATTAAAACCGAAAACAAAATTATCCGTTTTTTTCGTTTTTTTCGCGTGTTTCGCGGGCAAACTTCTTGTTTTATCGAGTTTGATTTCTTATCAACTCCATCTAAAAAACTTTCGTGTCAGTGGCAAAAGCCGATGATTTGCAACAACACGGCGAAAAAATTCTTCGTGTTCGAGTTCTTTGGCGGACATTTCCATTAATTCAGCGAAACATTCGTGCATTTCCAATTCCTTCGCAAATTTCGCCGCCGTTTTATATTCTTCCGTGTTTTGGCTTTCCAATCTGCCTGCAAAATACATCGGAAAAAACCAACCCGAAACAAAACACAAAACGCCAAGAGTTCTGCCAATTGTCCAAAAAACTTTTTCTCTAAACGGACGCGGTTTCGCGCCCAAAACTTCCAACCATTTCCGATTATTTTCCCGATGTTCCCATTCTTCGGCTTCGATTTTTTTTATGCCTTCTTTTTCGTCCGAATTCTTCACCGATTTCCAATGCCCGCGATAAGCATAAGCCGCCGCAAGTTCGCCCGCGTGAGCGTTTTGCAAAATGCGGATTAGATGTAAACGAGCATCTTTTTTCATCTATAAATTACGAAGTTCGGAAACAGATTTAATAAACTCGGGCAATTCTTTTTTCCAACCGCTACTTTTGATGTTCAAATAGAAATTGCTCGCCGTATCGCGCCGATTTTCGAGTTTTTTGCTCGAAGCCGCAACATCCCAAACTTCTTTCGCATCCATCGGATCAAACAAAAAAGTGATATACGCCGTCGCACCGATTGGCGACCAAACCGATTCAATCAGCCACATTTCACTTGCCCACCAATCAAGTTCGCCGCCTTCGAGTTCGGTTATGTTCCAACCATTTTCGATTAGCATTTCACGAATTGTTTGCCTCTGAAATTCCACGATTACTTTTTCACTTTTCACCTTTAAACTTTTGCACTTTCGACTCGATTATAAACCGTATCGCGTTCGACCGCTTCAAATCCGGCGTTTTCGATCATTGTGATTAGTTCGGTTTTGGTCATTTTCTGTTCGCCGCCTTCTTCAACGGAATAGGCGTGTGTTAATTCACCGCCGTCGGTGATCGTGCCGTCAACGTCGTTTGCGCCGAAATGCAGAGCGGTTTGCGTCGTTGCTTTGCCGAGCATTACCCAATACGCTTTGATGTGGTCGAAATTGTCCAACATCAGACGCGAAACGGCGATCGTTTTCAAATTCAAAATCGCGTCCGGTCCGGGCAAAGACGATAAAGCCGTGCCGTTCGGGTAAAACGCGAGCGGAATAAAACATTGAAAACCGCCTGTTTTGTCTTGCTGTTCGCGCAGTTTTACAAAATGGTCAACGCGGTCTTCGGTCGTTTCGATGTGTCCGTAAAGCATTGTCGCATTTGTCTTTAGTCCGGCTTTGTGAACTTTCCCTGCAAGTTCCAACCAACGATTCCCGTCGCATTTGTGGTCGCAGATGCGCGAACGCGTCGGTTCGGAAAAAATCCCCGCGCCGCCGCCCGGACACGAATCCATTCCCGCCGCTTTCAATTTTTCGATCACGTCTTCGTCCGACATTTTATAAAACCGCGCAAAAAAATCGAGTTCGACCATCGTCAAAGCCTTCAGATGCAAACGCGGAAATTCGCGCTTCAAAGACGAAAACAAATCCGTGTAATATTCAAACGGCAATTTCGAGTTCAAACCGCCGACAATGTGCAATTCGGTTGCGCCTTCATTTACCGCGCTTCGGGCGATTTCAATTCCTTCCGCGATCGAATGCGTGTAAGCATCTTCTTGTCTTGCTCGGCGATAAAACCCGCAAAACTTACAATCCGCAACGCAGATATTCGTATGATTAAAATGCCGATTGACATTATAATAAGTCGTCTTCCCGTGCCGTTTCCGCCGCACCGAATCCGCCAATTTCCCAAGCGCATTCAAATCATCGGTTTGATAAAGCGCAATGCCTTCATCAAACGTCAAACGCTCATTAGCCTCAACCTTTGCGGCGATTTTATTTAAGTTCGTATCAAATGAAAATTGCATAAATCTATTTCTTAAAATCTTTTTCTATAACTTCAAATTCTGGCGATTCTAACAAAAACATTTTTTTGGAATCACGAAAAACTTGAAAAAAAGGTATTTGAATCTTGTATTTTCCCGTGCCGTTATAGTTTGGAAGTTGTTTAAAACCAAGTTCTCCCATTGATGAACTCGTCAAATTAAACCAATCTACTCCATCAAAGGTAATTTTTCTTTCTGTTTTAGAATCAATTTTATAATCTGACACATTTTGACTAGAAGTTATCTCAAAAATAGTTTCTCAACAAAATGAGCATACAGCCCAGTA
>CALMEH010000629.1 GCA_937863115.1 uncultured Acidobacteriota bacterium | reverse complement strand
TTATCTGCTTGCGCGTTGCCGTTGAGCGTGCTGAAAGTTCCGCCGAGAACGATTTTTCCATCCGTCTGCAAATCAATATCATATACATTACCGTTTGCGCCGCCTGCCGGATTGAAAGTTTCATCGAGCGAGCCGTCAACATTGAAACGGGCGATTCTGCCGCGATTTGCCGTTCCAATTTGTGTAAATTCGCCGCAAATGATACTTTTTCCGTCCGGCTGAACCAAAACTCGAAGAACTCTGCCGTTTGGAAGTCCATGAGCAAAACTCGAATCCACAGAACCATTCAGGTTTAAACGGGCGAATTGAGGCGGACCATTGAGAACAGTAAATTCTCCGACAACTAAAACTCTTCCGTCCGGTTGCAATGCCATATCATAAATCACGGCGGAAGAAGAAAATGGAGGAGCAAAACTCGTATCCCGCGAGCCGTCCGCATTAAGCCGCACCAATACAAAACTGTTGCTGAAAGATACTAAAACCTTGCCGTCCGATTGCACTAAGACCTGATGAATTATCTGCGCTCCGCTAAAGAATGGGACGAAAGTCGTATCGAGTGTGCCGTTCGCATTCAAACGCGCCAGCGACCTGCGCTCCGCTCCGTTGACAATCGGAAATTCACCCGCGATATAAATCTTACCGTCCGATTGAACAGTTATTTTGCGAACACGCTGTTGTCCAGCCTTCTGAACATAAAAACCGGGAATTTGCGTGCCGTCCGGGTTAAGCATCTTCACCAAACCGCTCCAACCGACTGCCACAGATGTTCCTATCCCATCGCCCGAAATCGCTATTCTACCTGTTGGAAAAATCTCCACGTTATGAATAAAGACATTGCCGGTCGGCAGAGTATATGAAAAGGAAGTATCGAGTGTGCCGTCAGCATTAAATTTACGAAGCGATTGGTTTCCGCCAGCCAACATTTTTCCGTCCGGCAATAATTCTAAATCTTGAGGTTGAACGCCGATGTTGCCGGTGGAAAAACCTGCATCAATCGTGCCGTCCGCATTGATTCGTGCGATTCCGCGTCGGGTCTGCCCGTTGACTGTAGAAAAAGTTCCGGCAATCAGAACTTTCCCGTCCGGCTGAATTTCAATATCGCTGATAAAGCCGTTTGCGATGATAGACGGAAAACCGGTATCGGGCGTGCCGTCGGAATTATACCTGACGAGACGCGGCATATTGAAATTCATTCCGATAGTGCCTGCGACATAAAACCTACCGTCCGGCTGTCCGGCGTAATCGGTGTAAAAACTGACTTCCGGCTGATACTGAAATCCGGGTATCGGAAAGCCGTTTGCATCAAATCTGGAAATATATCCGGCAAAAAAACTGTCATCCGGTTGAACATCAATCACTCTACTGCTATCAAATTGTAGCTGGATATTCGGGTTAAAAGAATTATCAATCGAGCCGTTCGGGTTGAGACGAACGATGCCGCCAGTGCAAGACGTAAAAGCAGAAGAACATCCAACCAGCATTTTACCGCTCAATTGAAAGGAAATCGCCCGAATTGTTCCAATTTCGGGCGGATTAAAAGTCGTGTCCAAACTGCCGTCCGTGTTGATGCGAACAAACCCTAAAGCAGGAACATCGTTGACGACAAATAACGAACCGAAAACCAACAATTTTCCGTCAGGCTGTGCTTTTATGAAGAGTTGCTCGCTCGTGCCGGGATTTGAATAAGCGGCGGCATTAAAAGTCGGGTCAATCTCGCCCGTCGCCCAAACCGTAGTTAGCGAAATTACTACGAATAATACAATCTTCGATAAAATCACGCTTTGTTTTTTTAAGTTCATATTTGCTCTTAAACAGTCTAAAATTAAGGAATAAACGCGCTCGGAGTCGGAATATCTGTCGAGATGCCGAACTGTGTCGCGCCGAATCCTGCCGTCGAACGCATCAGATACCAAATGCCTGTGCTTGGTCGGAAAACTGCAATGTCAGCTTTGCCGTCGCCGTCGTAATCTGCCGCGATTGGTTTATCTTCTGCAAGTCCGAAATTCATAATTGTCGCTTGTCCGTTTGATGAGTTGTAGATATACCAAACTCCTGTTGACGGACGATAAACTGCAAAATCCGTTTTGCCGTCACCGTCGTAATCCGCCGGGGTTGGGATGTCCGAAGCAATTCCCCAACGAGTTGCCAGTTGTGCGCCGTTGATTGATGATTGATACCACCAATTACCATCTGACGGACGATAGATGGCGACATCAGATTTACCGTCGCCGTCAAAATCTCCCGAAACAGGTTTATCTCCGGCGAGTCCGAAAGTCACGTTTGAAGATGCGCCGTTGGCACTCGAAAGACGATACCAGACATTATTTGACGGACGGAATATCACATAATCGGCGCGTCCGTCGCCGTCGAAATCGCTTGGCAGTTTGATGTCCGAAGCATTTCCGAGATTCGTTGTAACTTGCGAATTATTTGAACTCGAAAGCGACCACCAATCGCCGGAAGAGCGGAAAATAGCAAGATCGGTTTTGCGGTCGCCGTCAAAATCGGCGGGAACAGGAACGTCGCCCGAAACAGCAAAAGTGGTTTGAGCGATCACGCCATCGGAACTTCTA
>CALMEH010000628.1 GCA_937863115.1 uncultured Acidobacteriota bacterium | reverse complement strand
CAAGATTAATTTTACGGACAGAGTATTCATAAAATAATTCTGTCCATTTACTTAAATGATTTGATTTTATGAAACTGGAACTTCATCCAAGCGCAAGTGAAAATTACAACAAAAAAGCTGAAAGATTAATTGAACAAATACGTTTCAAAATTCAGCCCAAGAAAAAAGCACGGGTTGAAAATCCAAATGTTCATGTATCAGGGCATTTTGATAATACGAATATCATAGGTGAAATAAAACCTCACTGGAAAGATTCCAGTGGAAACATCGCCGCACGAGGATTTTATCTTAGGGGAAAACTCTTTGGCTTATTCGATGATGATTATAAAGATTTAGCTAAAATAGCCGAAGAAATTCAAAAAAAGACCAATCCGAAAAATGTTTTGGGTTTAAAACTACTTTCAGAATTAATCTTTGAATGGGTTAAACAAAAATTCAAGGGAGTTGTGCTACCTTCAATGACTGAATATGTTTTGTCAGAATGTGAAAAGCAGATTGAGGATGTAGAAATATGGATACCTATAGCCAATTTACATTTAGAAGTTCCGTTTAAATTAGGTAACGTAACTTTTAGAGTAAGTATTGGGACGAAATAAATTTATAAATCGAACCACGAAAAAACACGAAGCATCACGAAAAGAAATCTTTTGTTTCGTGTTTTTTTCGTGTTCTTTCGTGGTTAATATTCATAAAATAAATCTGTCCGCCTACTTAATTACAAAAAGTTTTATGGACGAATACGAAATCGATAGCAAATCTCAACTAACTGATGCTGAAGACATTAAAGCAATAGAATTTATGTTTGAACGGAAGAGAAGCGAAATTCAAAATAGAGCGGTTGCAATCGTAAAAGTTGAGGCTGAAAAAGATCACGCTTATAACATTGCTTATGAAGAAACTGAAAGGGCAATGAGTATTCTTCGATTCTTCTCATTGACGAATCTTTATCCAACTCAAACATGCTATTCAGCACCGATAGAAAAACAGCATTTAGACGGAGACGTTTATTTTGTTGTAAAAGATGGAAAGGTTCTAAATGATGTTTCAGGCACTACTGACACATCTTTTCAACCATGGGTTTTAAGAAAAAAAGACTTAACCGAGTTTATGAAAACAGGACTTACTACGCTAAGCAAACTGTTGATAAAAGACAGTTTGACAGACTTTCAACAGAAACTTCTTGAAGCACTTTTTCTTTATTCAAAAGCATCTTTAGCCAAAGATATTTCTGACAGACTTATTTATACGTTAGTTGCCCTTGAAACTGTTTTTGTAAAAAATCAGACAGAGCCACTTCAAGATAACATTAGTTTGAGAATGGCTTTTATGCACCCTGTCGGAATTGAACAAAGGAGAGAAATAATTAAAAATATAAAGGAAACATATGCTCTTCGCTCTTCATTTATTCATCACGGTAAGAAAGTTGGTATTGAAGACGAGCAAATTTTGAAAAAATTTATGTGGAATACTTGGTTAAGCCTTCAAGGATTATTTCCTCTTGCTGAAACAAACATAACACGAGAGCAATTTTTTGAGGAGTTAGAAAATAAACGAGTTGGAGGATAAAGTTTTCAATTTGAATTTTCTACTACTTTCATGATTTTGCATAATTACAATCAGCATTGGTAGCGTTGGCGATTCGGCGGAAGTTTATGCGGTGAATTGTGTTAAAATGATTGGCGCGAGGTGAGAACTTATGACCAGCGAGGAAGTTTTGTTAAAGACATTTAAGGGATTATCGGGAATCGAGCGAAAGGAATTGTTGGATTTTGCCGAGTTTTTGGAGAGTAAGAAAACGGCGAAAAGTCCGCGCCGTTCTTTGAAAGGGGCGTTGAAACATTTGAATATTAAAATTACTGACGAAGATATTAGAGTAGCGCGAAACGAGATGTGGCGCGGTTATACGAAAGATACCGAAGACGAAAAATAGTTTATGGATGATATTATCATTGATACTCACATTGCGATTTGGTATTTTGCGGACGCAACGCAATTATCCAAACCTGCCGAAACCGCGATTGATAACGCCGAAGCCAACGGAATTCTCTATGTTTCCGCGATTACGATTGTTGAATTGATTTATCTGACCGAAAAAGGCAGAATTCCGCCCGATGTTTTAGATTTGCTTCGAGATACTTTGGATGACCCGACTACTGCTTTTCGTTTGATAGAAATTAGCCGCGAAGTTGCAGACGAAGTTGAAAACATTCCGCGTTTGCATGTTCCCGATATGCCTGACCGCATTATTGCCGCGACCGCTTTGCACTTGAATCTGCCGCTGGTTACAAAAGATCATAAAATCCAAGCTCTGCAAAATATTCAAATTATCTGGTAGAAAATCTTCGGCGTTGCTGGCGTTGGCGATTCGGCGTAAGTTTTTGCGATAAAATTTGCCATTTATCATTAAACATTTATCATTGATTTTATGACAATTAATCTCGATTTACTTGATGACGAATCAGCGACTGAAGCGATTAAAACCGTTGCTGAAATAAGCAAAACTAACAATGTAAGTTGGGCGTTGGTTGGCGGTTTGGCGATGGCGATTTATGGCGGAGATTGCAAGAGTAAAAATATCGCAACTATCGCCGATAAACTTTTACCGCTCAAAAATCAAGGCAAATTGCGACAAGGCGGTGAGCGTTATCTAATCAAAACCAATAAAAAAGAAGTCGCGGTTGATTGGATTATTCGCAATGATGAGTTTAAGAAATTGTTCCAAGTCGCTTTGCAAGAAGCGGTAAAAATTAGTGATGTTCCGATTCTCACGCCTGAATGGTTGGTAATTTTGAAATTTATCGCCGGACGTTTTAAAGACCAAGAAGATGCTGTTTATTTATTGAGTAAAAAAGGTTTAGTCAATCGCAAACTTGTAAAAGAAAAGATAGTTAATCACGTTGGAGCAACCGCTTGGGGCATGGCAAAACACGGCTATCAGCGTTGGTTTGACCTCGCTGACGGCAAAACTCGTGAAGATGAACGCAACGAAAAAGATGGTTATATTGATTCATAACTCAGCGTTGGCGATTCGGCGGAAATTTATGAGGTGATTAGAAGTCTTATTTAAAAGGCAATAGTTACCGAATTAATTTGATAACTACTGCCTTTTTTTATAATTCCTTTAAGAATGGCTTTGGTCATCGTTAGATTTGTCGGATTTATTAAATGATGAAATAATTTTTTTGATGACCGTTACCGCACCGACCGCGATCAGACCGGCGATAATTCCGAAGGCAATTTCTTTAATAATAGTGGGAACTTGCGGTAAAAGTTTATGTAAATATTCTATGTTATGCTCAAAAATTCCTCCGGCGACCAGAATCAGAGCGATTGTGCCGACGACGCTTAACAGACGGATAACTTTAGGCAATAAATTGACAAGAAATTGTCCGAGTTTGGGGGAAAATCCTTTTTTTTCGTCCGAACCGATGAGTTTATAGCCGATGTCGTCCATTCTGACAATCATCGCAACAAGCCCGTAAACGCCGACGGTTGCAATCAAGGCGACAACAGAAACCGTAATTATTTGAGTGATTAAAGGTTTATCCAACACAGTTCCCAACGCAATAATGACAATTTCAACCGACAAAATGAAATCGGTTGAGATAGCGGATTTAACCTTTGTTTTTTCTACCGCTTCGCTGGCTTCGGGATGTGGTTCGGTGATGTGATGAGTATGTTCGTTGCGGTGAAATATCCAATGAAGGATTTTTTCAACTCCTTCAAACCCCAGATAAATTCCTCCGACGAGCAATGCGAAAATAATCGCCGGTGGATAAATCACATTCAATATAAATGCTAAAGGAACGATGATGAGTTTGTTGATAAACGAGCCTTTGGTAATTGCCCACAAAACAGGCAGTTCACGCGAAGAAACAAAACCCGTCGCTTTTTCGGCATTGACCGCGAGATCATCGCCCAATATTCCGGCTGTTTTTTTCGTGGCGATCTTGCTGGCTAATGCAACATCGTCCATCAACATTGCAATATCATCCAAAACCGCAAAAATACCTGATGCCATAAGATTATTAAAATTTAGATTACAAAAATATTCTGAGAATTCCAAAAGCATTATTTGAAAAAAATATTCTCCCCGTTTCGATCTGTGCTGTTAAAGTTGGCGCGTTCGGCGGAATTTTTTGCAGTGAATTGTGCTAAACTGAACTTAATTAAATTGTTAAGAGTCGAGCAAAATAAAATAAGTAAGTCGGAGCGCGGGCATCTTGCCCGCCGCACTTCGAGGCTTTGCGAGAAAGGTGCAAAACTCGTGGTTTTAGATAGTTGATTTAATGTGCGGCGTAAACGCACCCTTTCTCGTTGCACTCGAAGGCGCGGGCGGGCAAGATGCCCACGCTCCAATTTTTCAAATTTATTTTGCTCGACTACTTAAAATAATATCGGAGAAAATTTATGAAGAAATTTACATCTGCTTTTGTTGCAGTTGCGCTTTTGCTGACGTTTTCGGGGTTTCAGGTTAATTGTCAAAAACTCACGGACGAAGAAAAACTTGTAGCGAAAGCTAAAAAGATTCACGCTGATGTGATTACGCTCGACACGCATAATGATATAAACGTCGCAAATTTTACCGATATGGTCAATTATACGCAAGATCTGAATACGCAGGTTAATCTGCCGAAGATGAAGTCGGGCGGATTGGACGTTTCTTGGCTGATTGTTTATACGGGACAGGGCGAACTGAGCGAAGATGCTTTTCAGAAAGCCTATAAAAGCGCGATTGAGAAATTTGACGCGATTGACCGTTTGACGAAAATCTATGCACCTGATCAGATCGAACTTGCCCGAACTTCTAAAGATGTCAGAAGAATCAATAAATCCGGCAAACTCGTGGCAATGATCGGCATTGAAAACGGTTATCCAATTGGCACGGATTTAAAACGCATTAAATATTTCTCCGAACGCGGTGCGCGTTATATGTCGCTCGCACATAACGGTCATAGCCAACTTGCCGATTCAAATACGGGTGAAGCCGACGGTAAATGGTTGCATAACGGCTTGAGCGAACTCGGGAAAAAGGCGATTGCCGAAATGAATAAATGGGGAATTATGATTGACCTTTCGCATCCGTCGAAAGAAGCGAATATTCAAAGCATTAAACTCTCCAAAGCTCCGGTTATTGCGTCCCATTCTTCGGCTCGTGCGCTCTGCGACCACAGCCGGAACCTCGATGACGAACAACTTGCGCTCATAAAACAAAACGGCGGAGTCGTTCAGACCGTTGCTTTTCGCAGTTATGTCAATAAAGAAAAAAGCGATTTGCGCTCGAAGCTCTCGGGGGAAATTTCGCGGGAATTGGCGGAAAAAGAAGGTTTCAAAATCCTCGAACGAGCCGACGTTCTCAAACTTCCCGAAGCCGAACGCGCCGAATATATGAAGAAAATCACGGAGTTTCGGCAGAAAATCCGCCCCGTTATCAATGAACGTCTGAAAGATGAAGCCCCTGACGTAAATGTTCAAGATTTTGTCAATCATATTGATTATCTGGTCAAGAAAATCGGCATTGACCACGTCGGCATCAGTTCCGATTTCGACGGCGGCGGCGGTGTCGAAGGCTGGGACGACGCTTCGCAGACTTTTAATGTAACTCTCGAACTCGTCCGGCGCGGTTACACGAAAAACCAAATCGAAAAACTCTGGAGCGGTAATCTTTTGCGCGTGTTGGACGAAGTGCAAAAGGTCGCTAAACAAATGCAGAAAGTAGGTTAAAAGTAAGTTATTGGAAGGGGGCAGTTTCCGCCAGCGAAACGCAGCGGATTCTGCAAATTGAAATTTAGACTTTGAAGATTATTTTAGAAATGAAACCACAAAAATACACAAAACAACACGAACAAAATCAATCTTTTTCGTGGCTTTTTGTGTTGATTCGTGGTTAAAACACATCAAATCCAAATTTAAAGACCACTTCCTAAATTAATGGACAGATTAAAATGAATAAAAAAAGTAAATGTTTAGGTTTAGTATTTTTTTTGACGGCTTGCGTTTTAGTTTCCGCACAGGAAAAGCATTATTATCAAACGGAATTTTCTAAAGAAGAGTTTGCCGAACGGCGGGCAAAGATATTCGAGAAAATCGGTAAAAATGCGATTGCCGTTATCCAAGGTGCGAAGGGAACGGCGGATTTTAATGTTTTTCGGCAGACAAATGAATTTTATTATCTGAGCGGAATCGAAACGCCGCACGCCTATCTGATACTTGACGGGCGCAATCAGAAAACCACAATTTATCTTTCGCATCGGGACGCGGACAGAGAGCGCAATGAAGGCAAAATGTTTTCCGTCGAAGATGCGGATTTGATTAAAGAACTTACCGGCATTGACAATGTGCGCGGCGTTGAATTTTTATCAAAAGATTTAGTCGGGAAAGGTTTGCTTCGTCCGCCCGCCGCGCTTCTTTACACGCCTTTGAGTCCGGCGGAAACGGGAACGGACAGCCGTGATGAATTGTTAAATGAACAAGCCCGCGTTTCGGCAAATCCGTGGGACGGTGCGCCTTCGCGTGAGGCGCGTTTCCGCGAATTGTTGAATTTACGCGCTCCGCAATTTGAGATTCGTGATTTATCGCCGGTTCTCGATGTTCTGCGGACGATAAAATCTAAAAAGGAAATTGATATTATTCGCCGCGCTACCGAGATTGCAGGTTTGGGAATTATCGAAGCAATGCGCTCGACCGAGCCGGGCGTTTATGAATATCAACTCGATGCCGCCGCGAAATACATTTTTTATCTGCACGGCTCACGCGGCGACGGCTACGCTTCGATTATCGGCGGCGGAAGCAATGCGTATTTGGGGCATTATTTCCGCAAAACCGACAAATTAAAAGACGGCGACCTTGTTTTGATGGATTACGCGCCCGATTATCATTATTACACGAGCGACGTAACGCGAATGTGGGCGGTCAATGGCAAATTTAACGCCGAACAGCGCGAATTGTATAATTTTATTCTGGCTTATCGTGATGCGCTTTTCAGATATATCCGCCCGGGTGTAACTTCCGATTTTGTTCTTGATTCAGCCGCCAAGGATATGGAGAAATATCTCGTCGGCAAGACGTTTGCAAAGCCCGCGCATCTCAAAGCGGTTCAGGAAGGATTGAAATTTCGGGGACATTTTCAGCATCCTGTCGGAATGGCGGTTCACGATGTCGGCATCGTTCGCGGTGTTCCTTTGCAGGAAGGAATGGTTTTTACGATTGATCCAATGATTTGGATTCACGATGAAAAACTTTATATCCGCATTGAAGATATGGCGGTCGTTACAAAAGACGGCGTTGAAAATCTGAGCGCGTTTGTGCCTTCAACGATTGAAGATATTGAACGCACAATGACCGAAAAAGGTGTTATTCAGTTTCGTCCGGCGACTGCTTTGCCGTTGAAGAAATAGGTTTATTTTCAGTCTGATGTTAATGGGCTTTGGTTTTTGTAGGTTTCAGCGACAGAAAGTTGAAATTAGTATTTGCGGAACATCAGTTACATAGTTTTTGGACAAAATAAAACTGAAGATGAAACCACGGAAATACACAACAAAACAACACCAAAAGAATTAGCCTTTTTCGTGGTATTTTGTGTGTTTTCGTGGGAATGATCGTAAAATAATTGCATTCAATTATTAAAAATTAAATTTTATGAAATATCTAATCAGCTTTTTGTTAATCGCGGCTTTTCCGGTTTTCGTATTTGCAGATTTATATCCGAAAAATCCGAACATTGATGTCATCAATTATATTTTCAAACTCGAATTATCCGACAGCACCGACGAAATTATCGGTGAGGCAACCGTTGATGTTCGGTTTATGACTGCCGGAATTTCGGAACTTCGGCTCGATTTAATCAATGCGACAAAAGATTTGAATGGCAAAGGGATGAATATCAGCCGCATAATGTCCGATGACAAAGCGATTGAATATCGCCACGAAAACAATGCCGTATTTATCAAACTTCTCGCGCCTTCAAAAGCAAATCAGCGCGAAAAATATACGATTTACTACAAAGGAATTCCCGCGACAGGGCTGAAAATTGCTAACAATAAATACGGCGACCGAACATTTTTCAGCGATAATTGGGCGGACAAAGGACGAAATTGGCTGCCGACGGTTGATCATCCTTCCGATAAGGCGATGTGTGAATTTATCGTTACCGCGCCGAATCATTATCAAGTTGTTTCCAACGGTTTGAAAATCGAAGAAACCGATTTGCCGGGCGGAAAACGTTTAACACATTGGAAACAATCCGTGCCGATTGCTTCGTGGCTTTATGTTCTCGGCGTGGCGCGTTTTGCGGTGCAATATGTTGATCAATTTGAAGGCAAATCAATTCAAACTTGGGTTTATTATCAAGACCGCGACAAAGGTTTTTACGATTTCGGATATGTTACGAAAGAAGCGTTGGCATTTTACAGCGATAAAGTCGGACCATTTTCCTACGAAAAGCTCGCCAACATTCAATCAAACAGCGTCAGCGGCGGTATGGAAGCCGCGTCCGCCATACTTTACAGCGAAAATTCCGTCATTGGCGACCGCAATGTTCGTTGGCGAAACGTGGTTATTCACGAAATCGCCCATCAATGGTTCGGCAACTCCGTTACCGAGAAAGATTGGGACGAAATTTGGCTCAGCGAAGGTTTTGCGACGTATTTCACTTTGCTTTTCATCGAGCATCAATACGGGCGCGACGAATTTGTTGCAGGTCTTAAATCAAGCAAAACTTCGGTTGATAACTTTTATGCAAAGAATCCTAAATATCGAATCGTTCACGATAATTTGAAGGATATGAATGACGTTACAACCAGTCAAATTTATCAAAAAGGAAGCTGGACGCTCCATATGTTGCGCGGCGTGGTCGGCACGGAAAATTTTTGGAAAGGAGTAAAAACCTATTACGCAAAATACCGCGATTCACACGCCACAGTTGCCGATTTTCGCCGCGTGATGGAAGAAGTTTCGGGCAAAGATTTGTCTGTTTTCTTCGATCAATGGCTCTATAAGCCGGGAACGCTGAAATATCAAGGAAATTGGAGGTTCGATGAAGTAAAAAAAGAACTCACAATTAAACTCGACCAAGTTCAAACCGATGGTAGTTTCTTCAAAATGCCGATGGAAATTGGCATCTATTATGCCGGTCAAACCAAACCCCAAATCGAAACCGTCCAAGCCGATGCCAAATCAAATGTTTTTACAATAAAGTTATCCAAAGAACCCGAAAAAGTAGTTCTCGACCCGAATATGTGGATTCTGATGGTGGCTGATTTCAAATGAGTCGAATAATTTCTGTAAAGTGCTTGTAAAAGTAAATGGCATTTATAGATTTCAAAGCCTGATGGTTGGCATTTGTGATAAAAAGTTAGTTTTTGCAGTAACAATTTTTTTTGTGATTTCGGTTTGATGTGCTATGCTTCAAACAACAGAAAAATTTGAGCTTTTTTTACCGAATCGAATTGAGAGTGAAGGTTTTTCAGTTTATCAGAATATTTGTTCGGAGGAGATAATTATGCCATTAATGCAAACTTTGATTTCAGGTGTTGGACCGCTTCCGCTTTCTGCTACTTTTAAGGCAAAAGGCGACGGCGATGTGTTTTTTTATGTTTCCGGTTCGGCGTGGTCAGACGTTGCAAGCACACTTCACATTCAATTATTGCTTGACGGAACGCCTATCGGAGATTCAAAAGCGTTCACGAATGAACCAACGTCGCACAAGACTTTAGTTCCTGTATTTATTCCGGCAAATCTGACTTACGATACGCACACAATAACGCTCGAAGCAATGAACAATACGACAAATACGGATTTAAATGACAATTTTCAAGTTGTTTTGATTTATTAACCGGAACAAATGATGCACTATTTATTTGGTGAATTTACCGAATAACCGTTCGGGTTGGCTTCGTGCCACGTCCACGCGGATTGGATAATTTCTTCGATGCGCGGAAATTTCGGATTCCAGCCGAGAGTTTCGCGGGCTTTTTTTGCGTCGGCGACAAGATGCGAAGGATCACCGGCGCGGCGCGGCGCAATGACGGATTTTATTTCTTTTCCAGTTATTTCGCGGGCGGCTTCGATGACTTCTTTGACCGAATAACCGTTGCCGTTGCCGAGGTTTATAAATTGCGATTCGCCGCCGCCGCGGAGATAATCCAGTGCGAGAAGATGTGCCGCGCTTAAATCGGCGATGTGGATATAATCGCGGACGGCTGTGCCGTCTTTCGTCAGATAATCGTTGCCGAAAATCGAAATCGAATCGCGTTTGCCTTGCGCCGCAAATAAAATTAATGGAATCAGATGAGTTTCAGGATCGTGATGCTCACCGCAATTTGCGCTTGCGCCACAAGCGTTGAAATATCGAAGCGCAACGAATTTCAAACCGTAAGCGCGTTCGTAATCTTCAAGGGCGCGTTCGACCATAAATTTCGACCAACCGTAAGGATTTGTCGGAGATTGCGGATGCTTCTCGTCAATCGGAACGTATTGGGGTTCGCCGTAAGTCGCGCAAGTTGAGGAAAAGATAAATTTGGTAACATTGTTTTCAAGCAAAACATCTAAAAGACTCACAGTTTGCACAAAATTGTTTGCATAATATTTCGCGGGCTTTTCGACCGATTCGCCAACATATGCAAAAGCCGAAAAGTGCATCACCGAATCAATTTTATGTTCCTGTAAAATCTTTGCAACTAACTTTTTATCGCCGATATTGCCTTCATAAAAAGGAATATTTGCATCAATCGCCGCCCGATGTCCATAGACCAAATTATCTAAAACTACAACGGTTTCGCCGTTTTTGTGTAAATCTTCAACTGCGACACTGCCGATATAACCCGCGCCGCCTGTAACCAAAATTGCCATAATTTTTATTTGCTGATGTCCGGCATAACTTGATGCCTTGCATTTAATTGCAACAATTTTTCCGTTTGCCGTCAAATTAAATTGAAAAATTAGAGCCCGAGATATAGTTCTTGCAAATTCAGAGTTTGAGCCGAATTTTCAACGACAAAAACTAAAACTGCGTAACATCAGTTATTTATTTTTGACTTTCAGCCTTCCGAATTTTGCGAGAAGCGGTTTTAGTTTGGCGACAACGGCTTGGTGTGAACCGCCGTTTGTTGCGAGAATGCCGTTGTAATTTTGAACTTCTTCAATGTTATAGATGATTTCTTCGCCGAAAATGTCGGACAATTTTCCGCCCGCTTCTTCAAGAATAATTTGCGGGGCGCAACTGTCCCAAAATTTTGTGCGCGGCGAAAGATGAATGTATAAATCGGCGTGTTGGCGTGCCAGAAGTCCGATTTTAAGTCCGACCGAGCCGTGCGGTAATTCGTTTTTGAAGCCGAAAGTTTCAACAAGTTGCGTCATTTTCCCGCTTCGATGCGAACGACTGACGGCGAGAATCATTTCAGCAAAATCGGTTTTATCCGAAACCAATAATTTTTGCGGTTCACCGTCATTTTCGATGTAAAACGCGCCCGCATCTTTGGCGGCAAAATATAAACGGTTGCTAATTGGTTGAAAAACCACGCCGACGATTGCTTTGCCGTTCTCGGTCAAACCTATTTGCACGGCAAAATCATCTTTCTTTTCAACAAAAGAGCGTGTGCCGTCAATCGGGTCAATCATCCAAACTCTTTTTTTGGTTAATCTTTCGGGCAAATCAATTTCTTCTTCCGACAAAATGCCGTCTTCGGGGAAAATTAATTTCAAACCCTCGATAATCAACTTGCTCGAAGCGCGATCGGCTTCAGTTACAGGTTCGGTGTTGTTATCTTTTGTTCGTTTTTCCTCAACTGCAAAGCCTTTTTTGTAAAATTCCAAAATCAAATCGCCCGCATTTTTGGCGAGGTTGATGGCTGTTTCGAGTTCTTTTTTCATTCAACTTAAATTTACCACATAGAAACATATAAAACATAGATTTCAGCTTTCTCTATGTTTTATATGTTTCTATGTGTTAAAAATTTCTTTCGTGATAAAATCAATTCTATGGCGGAAAGTTTGGCATTTTCAAAAACTTCGGACAGAAAAATTATCTACGATGAAATCGCGCCGCAAATCGAGGCTTTGACGACTGGCGAAACGGATTTGACGGCAAATTTGGCGAATATTTGTGCAGTTTTAAAAGAGGCGTTGGGCTTTTTTTGGGTTGGATTTTATCTGAAAAAGGGAAATCAGCTTGTTTTGAATGCTTTTCAGGGAAAAATCGCTTGCACGCGGATTGATTTTGATAAAGGCGTGTGCGGACATTCTTATTCAACGCAGGAAATCGTCATCGTGCCGAATGTTGATGAATTTCCCATGCATATCGCTTGCGCTTCCGAATCGAAATCGGAAATTGTTTTGCCGATTTTTGCAGAAAGTGGCGAAGTTTTCGGCGTTTTAGATGTTGACAGCGATAAATTAAATGATTTTTCGGAAATTGATGCCGATGGTTTGCGAAAGATTATCGAAATAATAGAGAAAATTATATGAATAACGAACGAATAAAAACTTACGCGGAATTTTGGGATTTTTATGTCGCGGAACATTCAATGCCTTTGACGCGGCTTTTGCATTTTGTCGGAACTTCGCTCGGAATCGTTTTGTTGGTTTGGTTTTTACGCAATGGAACATATTTCTATATTCCGCTTTGTTTTGTGGTCGGTTATGCGTTTGCGTGGTTTTCGCATTTTGTAATCGAAAAAAACAAACCTGCAACTTTTCAATATCCGCTATGGTCGTT
>CALMEH010000627.1 GCA_937863115.1 uncultured Acidobacteriota bacterium | reverse complement strand
TCGCAACGGAATGTGGATTATCCGTCGCACAGATGGCAGCGAAAGTTATCAGCAATTCGGTTTGGCAAGCGATATTCCGATTACCGGAGTAAATCAGTAAAAACCGCAGCACAAGTAGAAATATTTGCGGCGGAGTCTTCCGCATTATTTTGACCTCTGTTTTTGCAAATTGTCGCGTAGATTAAGTATAGGAGAATTTTCAAAAAATGAAACAACTGACATTTTCAACACTATGGATAATTTTCGCCGCCGCGTTAGTTTTCGCGCAAATGCCGCAGACGCAATTATCGGAAATCACAATTCGCGCCGAAGCCTTAAACAATCAAGGTGTGGAAAAATCAAACGCCGGAAAATATTCGGAAGCGATTGAATTGTTTCGGCAATCAATCAATCTGCGCCCTGATTACGCGATTGCTTACGGAAATCTCGGCGCAACGCTTTATCTCGTTGGACAGTTAGACGAAGCCGTTGCCGTTTTGAAAAAAGCAATCGAACTAAAATCTGATTTTGCCGAAGTCTATTCAAAATTGGGTGCGGTTTATACTGCTTCGGGCAGATTAGATGAAGCCATCACCGCATTGAAGCAAGCTGTTAAAATTCAGCCGAATTTTGCAATGGCGCATTACAACTTGGGCTGTGTTTATATTCGACAGGAAAAATTTAAAGAAGCCGTTACTTCGCTAAAAACTGCCGAATTGCTTGACCCGAATTATGCGGAAACTTATGTCCAATCGGGTTATGCCCTAAGCCGTCTGAAAAAATACGACGCGGCAATCAAACAACTCGAACAAGCCGTTCGATTAAATCCGACAGATGCGGAAGCGCAATTTTTTCTCGGACAGCTTTATTTACTCAACGGCGATAAGCAATCGGCGTTGGCACAATACAAAAAAATCGCCTTACTTAATGAAGATTTGGCAACCAAATTATATCGTGCGATTTACGGAAATATGATTATTGAAGCAAGCAAAAAATAATCGCGGAAGGAGAAGGTAAAGAGATGGAACGATTAAATTATTCATTGAATTTGGCAGACAACAAATCTACTGAAAACCTTTATAGCATTGTTCAGCAAGAAGTTGAACTTGGCGTTCAGGCTTTGAAACGCGAAAGTGCAGATATGGCGGTTACGCTGTTTCAAAGTGCGCTTCAGAAATTATCCGTTGATGAGCCGTTTTATGACCATCTCGTTCACAATTTGCTTCTGAGCTATAAACTTCTGATTGAACAATTGCTGAAAAACGGCGAAACGTCAGCGATATTGGATGTTTTGCATTCGGCATTGCGTCTGGAAATTCGCGGCGAGATGCGGGAAGATTCCGTTTTTCTCCATAAATTTGCCGGTGAATTTCAAGGACTCGGCGTTGTTTTTCTTCAAAACAATCTGAGCGAAGAAAGCCTTCTGTGCTGTCGCAAGGCGATTTCGGTTTGTCCCGCGTCCGGTTCTTACGTCAATTTGACCAATGCGCTTGCCGCAACCGAAAAATCGGCGAAACTTTCGGATTTTACCAACGAAATTATGCCCGAACAGCTTGGACGGCATATTTTTATCGCTTGCGTGCCGAAAACCGCTTCGACATTTCTCAAAAATCTATTGGTCAATTTGACGGGCTACCGAGACCTTTTCGCCGTCTATGCCGCCGGACAGAGCGAACACGAAATTTATCTCCCGACGCTTCGGGAAGCGGCGCATTTTGACACGGTTACGCAACAACATTGCCGCGCTTCGGACGCGAATGTTCATCTGTTGCAAGCCTTCGGAATTCGTCCCGTTGTGTTGGTTCGCAACATCTTCGATTCGGTGATGAGTCTGCTCGATTTTTATGACAAAGGCGCATTTCGACATTCGTATTTTCGCGCCGATTGGCAGGTTTTGGATGAAGAAACAAAGATTGATTTGC
>CALMEH010000626.1 GCA_937863115.1 uncultured Acidobacteriota bacterium | reverse complement strand
GCAAACCGATTTGCGCGTCGTTAAGCGAAAATTTCGTCGCCAAAATTGGTAAAAATTGCCCGATAATCACGGTTGCAATTCCCGAAACAAAAAATCCGGCGTGAAGTAAAATTTTTAAAAGACGTTGCGGCATAAATCGTTATTTTGGCAAGTTGCGATGGCAAAAACAAATTAACGAGGAAGATAGTTTTCGGCGGTGTGATTAAAAATTTTAATCTGTTTGGCAATCCAAGTTTCGTCTTTGCCCAATTCTTTCGCCATAATTTCAGCAACACGCGGCGCAAATTCGAGGGCGAGTTTGGCATTTAAAAATAATGTTCGCATTCTTCGCGCCAAAACGTCTTCAACTGTCCGCGCCATTTCGTGTTTCACGACAAAAACTATTAAATCTTCGTTCAGTTTTTCCGATGGAAAATCTTCCGAAGTTTCGTGAATTTTCAAATTTTCAGTAACACATTTTTTCTCTGCCAAGCCGTTTAATTTTATCGCTTGATTGATCGCGTCTTCCGCCATTCTGCGGTAAGTCGTCCATTTTCCGCCGGTGATTGTCAGCAAATTAGATTCGTCAATTTCAATCGTGTGATCGCGCGAAAGTTTCGACGTATTTTTTGCGTTTATTGATTTTACGAGCGGACGAATGCCGACGAAAATACTCAAAATATCTTCTCTTTTCGGTGGATTTTCAAAATAATTTTTTGCATTTTCGAGAATAAATTCAATTTCTTTTTCTTGTGCTTTCGGCTCAAATTCCGCACTTGAAATTTCTGTATCGGTCGTCCCGAAAAGCGCGTGTTTGTGCCAAGGAATTGCAAAAAGAACGCGCCCGTCCGAAGTTTTCGGAATCATTAAAGCAGAATTTGATGGAAGAAATTTTTTGTCGAAAACAAGGTGAATTCCTTGGCTCGGCGCGATGATTTTTTGTGAACTTTCATCAGATAATTTGCGAACCGAATCGCAAAATGCGCCGGTTGCGTTGATGACGGCTTTTGTTTTGACAGTGAATTTTTCGCCTGTTTCGAGGTCTTGAAAATTTACGCCGTCAATTACGCTGAGGTTTTTGGCAAAGCCAAAAAACTCAGCGTAATTTAAAATCGTCGCGCCATTTTCAACCGCCGTCTTAGCCAAATCCATCAAAAGCCGTGCATCGTCAAATTGTCCGTCGAAATACAAAATTCCGCCTTTTAATCCTTCAATTTTCACATCCGGCAGACGCGAAATCATTTCGTCTTTCGACAAAATTTCAGATTTTCCGAAACCTAATTTTCCCGAAAGAATATTGTAAATTTTAAGCCCTGCACCATAGAAAAATTTATCGAAAAAACTATAAACAGGAACGATGAATGCTTGTTTGTGAACAAGGTGTTCCGCGTTTTTTAATAATAGTCCGCGTTCTTTCAAGGCTTCATGAACTAAAGAAAGATTGCCTTGCGCGAGATAGCGAACGCCGCCGTGGACGAGTTTTGTGGAACGGCTCGAAGTTCCTTTGCCGAAATCGTTTTGCTCCAAAAGAAGCACGGAAAATCCGCGCGAAGCGGCATCAACCGCGCAACCGATTCCGGTTGCGCCGCCGCCGATAATCACAAAATCCCAAATTTTTTCGCGCTCACGGGCGCGACTCAACATTTCTGCACGGTTCATTAGAAAAAGAATTTAGCAGAAAACTTGTAAATTTTCTCGAAGCAAACGAAAATCTTTTTTTAGATGACTGAAATAAAAGACAAAAATTTATCTTCGATACCGATAATTCTGAGTTTCGGCGCAACGATTTTAATGGTCGCCGTGCTTTACGCGCAAGGGAGACTTTGGTGGTGTAAATTAGGCGATTACAGGGTTTACGTCAATGAAGCGTGGAACAGCAGTCATACTTCGCAGCATTTTTTCGATCCATACACTTTTACGCACGTTCTTCACGGCGTTCTGTTTTTCTGGTTGGCGAGTCTGATTTTTTCGCGTTTTTCGGTTTCGTGGCAATTATTTATCGCAATTTTCGCGGAAGCAGCCTGGGAAGTTTTTGAAAACTCGAATTTTATCATCGAAAAATACCGCGAAAATACGGCTTCGCTCGATTATTTCGGCGATTCGATTTTGAATTCCATCGGCGATATTGTCGCTTGTGCGATTGGTTTTCTGATTGCAAGCAAAATCGGTTGGTGGAAATCTTTAATCTTTTTTCTGTTGACGGAAATTATGTTGTTGATTTGGATTCGGGACGGATTATTGCTGAATATTCTAATGCTGATTTATCCGCTCGATGCGGTGAAAAATTGGCAAATGGGAATTTGAGACGATGAGACGATGAGACGGAGAGACGGAGAGAAAATCCCATCGTCGCATCGTCGCATCGTCTCTATTTTTCGCCTCTATCTTGTTCTGTTTCGGTTTCCAAATCAACTGCCAATTTGCGCGAAGTCGGCTGGTCAAGCGTTTCAATCCAGCGCAAAGATTCGTCTAAAACGCGCAGTTGATATTCCTTCCAATTCGGTTTGCCGACGGTTTCGCCGATGTTTCCGGTGTAATAAGCCGTGCGCGGCGGGCGAATTTTATCGGTAATTGCGCGGTCAACGGAAATCAGCATTGTTGGAATTCCTTGCCGCTCGATTTCGCGGGCGACGATGCCGAGAGTTTGATGACACAGACGCGATGCGGGAACGAGCAGAGCGGCTTGGACTTCATAGCTTGCCAATCTTTCGGCAATTCGCGGCGCGAGTTCATTGGCGACCAACGCCGCGTTCGGAATGTGGCTCGACAAACTCCACCAGACGTTATTTAATTTGCCGATTACGCCATTTTCCGCATATTCCAACAATCTTTCAATTGGAATCAGCGAGTTTCTGTCTGATTTTACGGCTTCCGCGTCATAGCCTTTGGCTGAGTAAAGCATATCTTCGGCTTCGACTTCAACGGGAATTTCGCGGAAATTAATGTCGCCGTCCTTCGTATCCAAATCGAAAGCGTCCGTGCCGTCAATATACGCTCCGGCAGACGAAATTAAAGCCAAATTCAGCATCGGAAGTGCGCGACGCATTGGCGTAAAAGGCGCGTAAGTATTTGTAACAAAAGGATAATTGTTTAATTTTTCATTTCCGCGCCAATTTTTGAAACGTCCCGAAAATTCGGTGATTCCTTCAATCACCTCGCCTTTTTTGCTCGGCTTTGTGGCGCGTTTGATTCCCAAACGCTGTTCGATATTTTCTCTAATTGTATTTAACATAAAATGGTTTTTGGTTTTTGGCTTTTGGTCTTTGGTTTTGGCAATTTTCAAAGACCAAAGACCAAAGACCAAAAACCAAAAATCATTTGGTTTCAGTTACATTTGTATCAGATTTCAACGAAATTACAAAAAACGCGAGCAGAGCAGTAATCATCGCCGTTAATAAAACCCATTGTGAATATTGATGAAGCTGATTAAATTTGATTAAAAGCGGATCGTCCGCCGCAACTTCGACAAGCGGTTTGCCGAGTTGCGAACGAATAAAACTCATCCAAGTTATAATTACAAATTGCCCGACGGCACACGCTGCCGTCATCAAAATCAGCAAAACTCGCTCCGTCCAAGCTCCGATACGGCTCAAATTTTTTGTTCCCCAAAAGGAGGTTAAAATCAAAATCGCGCCGATTATCAAACCGCTCAGATTAACGATTGTCAGATTTCTATTGACAACCGCGCCCGCTAATTCTCTGCCGTTTGCAATTTCCGGAACGTCCAAAACGCTAAAAGCCGATTGCGCCACGCCGATAAAAAAAACTGCACAGCCAAGCCAGAGCGCAGTCAAAAGAAGTCTGAAAATAGTCAAAAACCGCATAAACTCTAATTATAGTGGAAAAGTGAAAAAGTGGAAAAGTGAAAAAGTCGGTTATTCTCGCCCAATCGGCTTTTTCATTTTTCTACTTTCAATAGCGCGAAATGCTTTCGTCAACTTCTTTCGACCACAAATCTATGCCGCCGTCGAGATTGAAAACTTTCTCGAAACCGTTTCTTATCAAATACATACAGACATTTGCGCTGCGAATTCCGTGATGACACATCACAACGATTTCTTCCGATGAGTCGAGTGTATCAATCCATTCATTAAAACGGCTTAACGGTAAAAGTTCGGCTTTTTCAACTGTCGCAATCGCAAATTCTTGCGGTTCGCGCACATCAATAAAACGCAAGTTTTCGCCCGCTTTCAAGCGTTCGACAAGTTGTTTCGGAGAAATTGATTGATAAACCATAAATTTCGAGCTTACGAAGCAAATGCAGAACTTGCAAACAGCGAATAAAAATAGCCTGAAAATCGTGGTTGGTTCCTCCTTAAAAATTAATCCTTGAAAAATCATCCGGATTTAGTGCATAATTAATACACCAAACATTGTTGTTTGGTGTAAAACTCTCTCAAACTTTCATCCCTTCTTTTGTAAAGTCCTGCGATAGAATTCACAAAAAATATGCAAACTCTTAAAAGTAAAGCACTTTTAACATCTCTCGGTTTGTCGCTAACGATTGCCATAGTTTTTCTTTTGACCTGGGAAATAGCTTTCGGCATTGCCGTATATCTCAACACTTATTTACCATTCGAACGTCTTGCGCTTAGTGGGGACGGTTTTTTGATATTGCTTTTAAGTGCGCTTGCCACAGGATTTTTGGCGGAAAAATTCAGTTTTAAGCGAGTTGTAACTTACGCCCTGCCGTTTGTTGTCGCTTGGGGCGTAGTTTGTTTAATTTCAGCAAAGTATTTCTCGGCTAATCTATATTTTTTGCGCGTTACAATTGTTGTTTTTCTTTCGATTATGGCAGTTCATCTGAAAAAACTTTGGATGATTGACTCGGAATTGACCGAAAAGCTTGTTGAACTTGCTTCGGAAGGACACCTTCTCGAAGGAAAAACCGCTGATTTGCGGATCGAAAGCGGCTTGAAATTGCTTGAAACGATTTTTCCGCTTTCTGAGGCGATTGTATTTCGGCTTGATGGACAGGAAGGCTTAATGCCCGTCGGACGCGCACGGCACGATGGTTCGGAGCAAAATCTGATGTCGCGACAGACAGCTTGGCGCGAAAATGTCTTGTTTTGCGAACGCGCCCTCGAATCGGGAACGACGATTTTGGAAGCCGACGAAAACGCCGAAAAATCCGCGCGAATCGCACTTCCTTTGGTTTACGACGGCACGACCGTCGGCGTTTTGTTTGTCAAAATTCATCGCAATTTTGAACTTGCAGACCAATATGTTTTGGAATCTTTTTGCGGACAACTGGCGCGAAATTTTCAGCGCAAAGAACTTCGAAGCAAAGATTTACCGAATAAGTTCTGGTGGAGTTTTCTTTCGACAAATTCGGCGGAAAATCGTATCGGTTCAACGAGTTTGATAAAAAGTTTGATGCGCGAACAATCGTTCAGCGCGGTGGCAAGTTCGTATTTGAAGGAAGCTCACGCGATTGCATATCTTGATGGAACGCTGGCATATTTGAATCGGCAAATGCGACATCTGGCAAATTTCAATTCGCTTCAAATCAACGAATTAGACCTTTTCGCCCTGTTGCAAAAATTCAAAACCGAAGCCTTCAGCGAACCTCAGCTTGCCATTCGCCGCGTGCTTCAGACGGGCGAACCGTATCAAAACGAATTATTTTTTACGGAAAGCAATAAAACGCTGGCTTTGCAAATTTCGCTTGTCAAGGTTGCGTCGGAAAATGTTTCGATTCACGAATCGAATGTGCCGATGAAACCGGCATGTTTTTTAATTACACTGTCCGACATTTCCGCCATCAAGGAAAACGAAAAATTGCGCTCGGATATGGCGAGTTTGATGTCGCACGAACTTCGCACGCCCGTTACGAGCATTAGCGGATTTGCCCAACTTTTGCTGATGGATGACAACATTCCCGAAGAATCCAAGGAATTTTTGGAAATCATTGCGGGTGAATCACAGAGGCTTTCCAAAATGCTTTCGACATTTCTGTCAGTATCAAATTTAGAACAAGCCGATAAGCAAGAAATGTCGAAATCTCCGGTCAAATTGGATTCGGTTGTTCACGAAGTTGTTGATGATTTGCAAGAATCGGCGAAGAAGAAAAAGATTCGTCTGGTTGAGCAATCAAATGCACATTTGCCGCCGGTTGCCGCTGACCGCGGTTTGATTTCGCGGGCAGTTTCAAATTTGGTTGACAACGCCATAAAATATTCACCTGAAAGAACTTCCGTGATTATTTCGACAATTTTGGAAGCCGATTTTTTGCGCGTTGTAGTTGAAGACAAAGGTTACGGCATTCCTTCAAACGAACACGAAAAAATTTGGCAAAAATTCTATCGCGTCGCCCGCGAAGGTCAAGACAAAGAAGAAGAATCAACAGGTTTAGGCTTATCTCTGGTCAAAGAAGTCATCGAGCAACACGGCGGCGAAGTCGTCGTCGAATCAGAGCCGGGCGAAGGTTCAAAGTTTAGTTTTACATTGCCGCGATTATAAAGTGAAAAAGTTTAAAAGTGAAAAGGTGAAAAAGTTGGTATCATTACCTGCAAATTGCTTTTTCACTTTTTCACATTAAATGTCGGGGGTTGTTTTATTTCGACTTTATCTTTTAATTCATCTGGCAAAATCAATTTTAAATCATAATTGCCCGCGTCATTTTTAACTGCTTCGATTTGCAAATTTTCGACGGGAGTTTTTTCCAAAATCGAACGTGCGCCGTAGAGTATGACCGACGCTTTTTTCTCTTCATCATCAATTTTAACCGGAACTAAAAACAGGCGTTCGATGCGTTTTTCGCCGATGCGGAAGGCAACGTCAACGATTGAGTCGGAAACGGTGGCGTTTGGATTGGTGATGTTTAATTTTACTTGTTTGGCGGTAAAATCGGTCTGTCGTCCGTCAATATTTATTTTTTCGGAAGAAACGAATTCGAGCGAACGGATAAAGCTCGAAGGCGCACGCACGCGAACCTTTTGCGGTAAAACCGTCGAACTGTAAATTTCGAAACCTTCCGCCAAATTGCCTTCGGTTTCGGCGCGGACATTGATGTCGCGCTCTTCAACAAATTCGATTTTAACGGCGATTTTGTTCGGCTGAATTTCAACGATTTTAACGCCCGTCGGAAGCTCGACATTGACGGATTCGGGTGTTAATTGAATAATTTGATTTCCGGCTTGCGCTTCGGTTAAATCAATTGAAACAAGCAAATTTGCAGGTCTTATCAGTTCAATCTTGCGACTGTCGCCCGTGATGACGAGCGCGACTTCCGTAACCGGCAAGTTGGTAATCTCAAAATTATTGGAAAGGCGCGGCTGAAAAGCTACATTATTAAACCGCGTCGTAGTCGGTTTTTGAAGTCCCGTTACGCCAAACCAAAGCCCAAGCGTAATGCCTAGCGCAATCAGTTTTGTCAGCCAATCTTCAAGAAAAATTTTTCGTAAAATTTTCATTTAACTAATCGTAATTTCCGTTTCGGATTCTTTCATCGTTTTTGTCGGTTCGCGTTTTTTCTCGACGGCGGGCAAATCCATTGATTTCAGAAGAATGTTGCGTAATTCGGTGGCATCGAGATTGCGTGTCAACGTGCCGTCTTCGGCAATTGAAATCAAGCCGGTTTCTTCCGAAACGATGATAGAAATCGCGTCTGAGCCTTCCGTAACGCCGATAGCCGCGCGGTGGCGTGTGCCGAGTTCACGCGAGATGCTCGGGTTTTTTGTCAAAGGCAAAAAGCCAGATGCGGCGGCGATTCGTTCGCGTTGGATGATAACCGCGCCGTCGTGCAGAGGCGTTGACGGATTGAACATCGTTACCAACAAATCGTAGCTGATTTTTGCGTCAATCTGCACGCCCGCGTCAATCAGATTTCGCAAGCCGACGTTTCTTTCCATCACGATCAAAGCACCGGTTTTTTCTGATGAAAGTGTAGTTGCCGCTAAAATAATTTCGTCGTAAATCGTTTCACCAAGTTGTCCGCGTTGGCGGCGCAGAACGGGAAAACGCAGTTGATTTCCGAAATAAATTAAGGCTTGGCGAATTTCCGATTGAAACAAAACGATAATCGCAATTCCGATGTAGAAAACCGCCGATTGCAGAACGAATTGCAATGTAGCGAGGTCTTGCGAAACTGCCAGCCAATACAAAAGCGCAACGACAACCATTCCAACAACCGTCGGCACAGCCCGCGTGCCGCGCAGAAGTCTCAACACGACATAAACAATCACGAAAACCAGCGCAATGTCCGCAATGTTTCGCAAGGTGTTGATACTCGGAATGTAATCGCTAATCTGCATTTTTTAAGTCGAGAGTAAAGAGTTTGAAGACGTTTTCAGACTTTACTTTTAGCACGCTTTTTCCAGAATATCTTATCAGTTTTTTGCGCGATTTGTTTAGTTTTTCTTCAAAAAAGTTTGGAGTCCCGCCTTCAGGCGGCTTTCTGCGAGCGAAGCAAGTCAGAAATTTCGTTGATATAAGGAGATTTTAGATAAACAACAAAAGCCACGATGCTTCGCACGTGGTTTGCCGCCTGAAGGCGGGACTCCAAACTTTAACTTCTTTTCCTGATTCTGCCGCGTTGGAGAAAACCGACGAGATTTCCTTTTGCGTCAATTACGCCAATGCGCCGATGCCGTTGATTCGCATAAGTTCTTTGGCTTCTGTTAATAAAACGTCCGATTCGACAAAATAATCGGGCGTAATCGGGCGCATAACTTCTTTGATTTTTGTCTCGCGCCACTTTTCACGCGGAAGTTTTTTTAAGTCTTCGAGCAGTAAAATTCCGTAAAGTTCGCGTTTTTCGGCAACGGGAAAAGCCGTCTGCCGATGAAACGGCAAAATGTGGTCAACAAATTTCATCACGTCCGCATCGGGTTCGATTGAAATTGGCAACATCATTGCTTCTTCGACCGACATTCTTTCGACATTTCCGGCTTCCGCGATAATTGATTTTGCTGAATCGTAAAGAAAAAATCCGACGATTGCCGCCCAAAGTCCGTTAAAAACACTGCCGCCGAAAATTACTAAAAAAATTCCGAAAGCAATCAGCGCAATCGCAATAAATTGTCCAAAACGTCCGGTTAAAATCGTTGCTTCGTTCAAATCTTTTCCGCGTTTCCACAAAAAAGAGCGGAGAACTCTGCCACCATCGAGCGGATAACCGGGAAAAAGATTGAAAATCGCCAGCAAAAAATTCAAAACACAAAGACTTACAAAAATCTCGGAAAGAATATTCGTATCGGGCGATTTGAAAATCAGCGTCAAACCGAGAAAAAGAAACGCCAAAACGAAACTCGCCAAAGGTCCGGCAAAAGCGATGCGAAATTCGGCTCGCGGCGTTGGCGGTTCGCGCTGTAATCTCGTCAAACCGCCGAACGGATGCAGAACTATTTCGACAACGCCGATGCCTTCGCGCCGTGCCGCGTAGCCGTGCGCGATTTCGTGAAAAAGTATCGAACCGAAAAGCGCAATGCTCGTCAAAAAACCGAAAACAATACTCGTCGGATAATTTTCCGTCAAAGGTTGAAGCCGCACGGAAATTAGCCAAATCATCAGCAAAAATACAAAAAACCAGCGCAAATCAATCCGCACGGGAACGCCGGAAATATGCGCGATAATTATTTGCCGTTTTAACGATTCGAGAACTTTCATTTATCTTCAAGCGAAATTGAATTATGAATGAAAATCGAATGCGAAGTCTAGTTTCAGAGAAAAATTCTTAAGATTTAATCCTTCGCTCTTAAGGCTGAATGATTCAAATTGTTCAACCTTTTGGCAGATTGAAAAAAAGAAACCCGCAAGGTTTTTTTTGCGTAGTAAAAATTAAATATCTTTCCAGATAATAAATTAAGGAGATTAGATTTAATGTTTAGACCTAGAATAACAGCTTTTATTTTACTTGCTTCGATGCTTTTGCCGAGCGCGGCTTTAGCGCAAACAGGAACTAAGCCGGTGATGGATAATCCGGCGATTATGAAAATCCGCGACGAAGGAATGAATCGTT
>CALMEH010000625.1 GCA_937863115.1 uncultured Acidobacteriota bacterium | reverse complement strand
GGCTGAATTGTTCGCAATGCGGAAACTGCATCGAAGTTTGCCCGACAGGAACGCTTCTCGACGGCGTTTATCGGCACGAAACCAGACCTTGGGAACTCGACCAAACGATTTCGACCGACACATATTCATCGGACGGAATGCAGCTTTCAATTGGTTCGCGCGGTGGCAGAGTTCATCGAATTGTCGCAAGAGATAGATATGTTGACGGATTGAACGGCGAATTTTTGGACGTGAAAGCGCGTTTCGGACACGAATTTATCAATCATCCCGACCGCATCAAAACGCCTTTGATTCGTTACAAAAAAGGCGGCAAATTGATTCCGGCGACTTGGGACGATGCGATTCGGTTTGTCGGCGCAAAATTGCAGGAATTCGGAAAAAATGTCGGCGTTGTCGCAAGTTCGCGTTTGACGAATGAATCAATTTTTACGCTCAAACGATTTGCGACGGAAGTTGTCGGAACTGATAATTACGCAGTTTCGGACGCTTACGATTTAGCTTCGGTTTTTGATAACTTGAGCGTTCCGCTCGCAACGCATAAGGAAATTCGCTATGCCAAAACCATTTTACTCATCGGCGGTGAACCTGAAGAAGAACAAACATTTACGGCGAAACAAATTCGTCAAGCCGTAAGAAACGGCGGAGCAAAATTGATTGTCGTGAACGACACGCCGATTCGTTTAGCACATATCGCAACACAGTTTATACATATCAATCCGAATTCTTACGATGCTTTCGCGCTTTCGTTTGCCGACGAATCAAATGCGAAAAAACTCGGCATCGAAGAAAAGGATTTCGAGCAGATGGAAAAAATCATCGAAGAAACCAATGGCGATTTGGTGATTATGTTCGGCGGCGATTTATCAGCGGAAGCGCAAGCGGTTTTGGCAAATATGGCGGGTGATTTAGCTTCGGATTCGCGCCGCGTTTTGCTTCATCCGTTGCCGCTTTATAATAATTCGGTCGGCGCAAACGATATGATGGTGGGCAAAAAATCACTTGCCGACGTGTTAAAAAGTTCAAAGGCATTGCTTATCGGCGGAAGTCTGCAAAATCTAAACACGCTTGACGGCAAAGAGTTTATCGTCGTTCAAGAACTTTTTGAAACCGAAACGACCGCTTACGCCGATGTCGTTTTGCCTGCGGCGAGTTTTGCAGAAGTTGACGGAACTTACACGAATAATACAGGTTTCGTCCAAAGAGTTCGCCAAGCAATCGAGCCGATTCATCAAGCAAAATCCGATTGGGTAATTACGAGTTTAATTGCCCGCGAAATGGGCGCAGATTTCGGTTATAATTTTTCCGCGACAATGGTTTTCAAAGCGATTGCTGACAATGTAAATGCTTACGAAGGTTTGCGTTATCCGCATTTGAAGGACGAATCGCGTCCGGTTCAAGTCAAACACGCAATTTCGGAAAAGAAAGATTTGTCGAAAGAAATTGACGTTTTAAAATCAAACGTCGAAAAACTTTCGGACGATGCGAAAAAAATCACGGAAACGCCGCGCGTCGGACATAAATTGCATCGTTTAACGACTTTAACAGGCAAAACGGCGCAGTTTCATCTGCTCGCACACGGAAATCCGAAGCCCGAAAATCTGCTCGTTTCACCGCTCGCGCAATTTAATTTGGACGGAACGCCGCGACTCGTCGAAATGGCGGAAGCCGTCGGCGCGGGAGACAGAGAATAATTTTTAATTCAGTATGGAACAGATTGTAAAAACCGCATTTCCATTTATTGTAATCAGCGTCGCAATTTTGCTTGCGTTTCAGGGCGTTTTGATGATTGTCGCCTATACGGTTTTGGCGGAGCGCAAGGTTTTGGGTTGGATTCAAGGGCGCATCGGACCGAATCGCGTCGGACCTTGGGGCGTGCTTCAACCGTTTGCCGATTTGCTGAAGTTTATTTTCAAGGAAGACCTTGTTCCCGACAAATCAACGAAATTTATTTATTTTCTCGCGCCGATGGTTGCGCTCGTTTGCGCTTTGCTGCCGATAGTCGTTTATCCGTTCGGACCTGCAATCACGACAGTTGATTGGAGTTTTCTGCCTTACGGTTTGGGCGAAAATGTTAAGCAATTACCGCTGACGATTGCGAGTATTGATGTGGGCGTGCTGTTTGTTTTAGGAATAACTTCGGTCGGCGTTTACGGAATTGCTTTGGCTGGTTGGTCATCGAACAACAAATATTCGCTGATGGGCGGACTTCGTTCGTCGGCGCAGATGATTTCTTATGAATTGGCGATGGGCGCATCAGTAATTGGTGTTGTGATGCTTTCGGGCTCGCTCAATTTGGGCGGAATTATTCAGGCGCAAACTGCTTCACCGTTTCGGTGGTATATTATTCCTCAATTTATTGGTTTCGTCGTCTTTTTGATTGCCGCTTTTGCCGAAACAAACCGTGTGCCGTTTGATTTGCCCGAAGCCGAAACCGAATTAGTCGCAGGTTTTCACACAGAATATTCGGCTTTGAAGTTCGCGCTGTTTTTTATGGCGGAATATGTGAATATGTTCACCGTTTCCGTGATGATGACGGTTTTGTTTCTCGGCGGTTGGTATGTGCCGGGCTTATCGCATATTTTCGAGGTCGGTTCGATTCCCTATGCGCTCGTCAGCCACGTCGCGTTTATCGGCAAAATCTGCGCGTTTTTGTTTTTATACATTTGGATTCGCGGAACTTTGCCGCGTTTTCGTTTTGACCAACTGATGAATTTCGGCTGGAAATTTCTTTTGCCGCTGG
>CALMEH010000624.1 GCA_937863115.1 uncultured Acidobacteriota bacterium | reverse complement strand
GTGCCTTCCGCCGGCTCATGCACAACACCTTTATGTGTAAAAAGATACCACTTCCGTCGCCCTTCGGGTGCGCGTGCGGATCCCCGCCGGTCCCCCCCGCCAGCGTTGCGCCCGCCGCTCTGACGTAGGTTTTCAGCTTTTTGCCCGTGTTGTTCGCTTCCGACACAATCGCGCCACCAAGAACCGATGAGCGAATGAAATACTGCATCGGACGGTCAACCCAATGATAACCTGTGTTCGGATATTCCTGTTCGAGATAATCCTTCTGCAACCGCTTGATTTCTTGTCCCGTGCCGTCCGTGTAGCGGTAAATGTCGTCATTGTAACCGGGCAAATACGGAATCGCTTTTATCATTCTCGTCATCTGTCCCGCCGCGTCATAAGTCGTTTCGATTGTTTCATAATCGGAACTTTGCGTGTTGCGTCCGTCCGCGTCATAAATCCAAGCCGCGCCGATAATTCGATTGTTTTGATAGGTGTAAGTTTGATTAAAGCTCTCGCCATACCAACTGTCCGTTCCCCAATTCAGATTATTTCTCGCCGTTTGATTACCAAACTCGTTATATCCGTAGCTTTGACGATACGGCAGAGATGTTTGTTGCTCGGTTTGATTCGTAATGCTTCCGCCTCTCGCTTCCGCTCCCGATTTCGCCTGTGTCAAAAGTCCCGCGTGATTGTAAATATTCAAACGGTCGAATTTGTCGTTGAGTTCGTCTTCGACAAACTTCAAACTGCCGTCTGCGTAAAATTCATAATTCTTCTGCATTTTCGACACGCCGTTTTTCGACAAATCGAAACCGTCAACCTGCAAACGCCCGTTATAATTCATCTGTGCCAGAACGCCGTTGCCGTAAGTTAGACTCTTCGCTTCTCCCCAAGCGCGATAGTCCGCATTTGAAACGTATGTCGTCGAAGTTCGAATCACACATTTTTTGTTTTATTCGTTATTGTATGTAATTGTCCTATAAGTTCGCATAGATTCCAATCCTATCCATTTTCTTGCTTCGTTCTCTTGATAGTAAGTTTCAATCTGTTCTATCCAATTACCTTTTTTATCGAACTTATACTCGTATGTATGATAAAAATTGTATTCACAACAGTTGATTTTTTTTGCCAGCAATCCTTGTTTATCATATTCAAAGGTAACGGAATTCTTAATTGTGTCGTCCTTATTATAAGTCGTTCTTTTTATCCATTGATTTTTGTCGTTATACTGCAAAGTATATTTATCTGTTAGCACACGGTCATCATAATAATCTGTGGAAATAATCGTAACTTCTTTTCTTTCGGCATCAAGAGAATACTCATCTTTATCCGTTAGTTCACCCTTATTGGAATAAACAAATTTTTCCTTTAGTATTCCGCGTGAATCATAAATCAATTTTACCTTTGTTGTGGGTATTCCTTCACTTGTGAATGAGCGTATTTCAATTAATTTCTCGCTGGTTTCATTGTATGTAAAGTATTGTTTGTATGAAAGATTTACGATGTTTTCAGATTCCACCGTTTTACCTATATCAACAGACATTTTTTCCGCTTTTCTTTGCTTTGAGTCGAATCTTTCGACAATTATATCTCCAAGGAGAATGCCGTTTCTATAGGAAGTCGTGATTACTGCATTGACGTTACCGACAAGCCGGAATTCCGGCTTGCTCGAATAACCATGTAAAGAAATAGGAATATCAATGTTTTGGGCATTAACCGAAAACACGAGAAATAAAATAATAGTTAGTATCTTCATAGTTTTAACCTTCCTCCCGTAATAGTTTTTTTTAAGGTGTCTTAAGCAACGGATTACAGTTTTTATGTAATTCTTTATTCCAATATTTACTTGCTCTTTCAGTTTCTTTAATTCTTTCTTCATCAGTGGCATCAGCAGATAAAAAACTAAACTTTGCTGTTTCTTCATCTTCATTTAATGCCCGCACTGCGTTAGCCAGGTAAACATCGTGATAATTAAAGTGAATCAACTCGTGTAATAAAGTCATTACACCTCTTGCAGGATCAAATAATGCTGCTTTATTTATATCAATTAAGGTTCCAGTTCTACCATTCCTAACATTTTTAAACTCCTTATACAAAGGGTCTTGATCATTTCGCGGATAATAATACAAATTAGATAATAAAACTTTTGGTCTATCACTTTCTACATTATATATTTTACCTTCGTTTCCCGGGTCAGGCTGACCGTAAAGTATAGTTCCACGTATTGTGCTAGATCCAAATCTCCCTGTAAAAATACCCCCGTATTTAACAACGCTATCAAATATATCCAAAATATTAGCAGTATAAAAATTCGCGTAAGTATTGAAGTTTTTTGGTCCCAATTCTTTGGCTTTGGTAAGTAATTCATTTATAAAAGTGGCACACTCTTTATTGCTTACCACTTTGCCAAGTTCTGCTTTCAACAAATTTACTTCAGACTTATCTAACTGTCTCCAATAATCCCGATCCAAATTTAACCACTCACCATCTTTGAACTCTTCAAATAATTGACTATCTCTAGGCATCAGTCCGAGTATGCTCGAACCATAAAAAGCGTTTTCTTCGATCAAATTCTGATGGCTGATGTATTGGTTGAGATTAACGGCTATTCCGTCAACCTTTAATCTCATTCTTTTCCCGTGAACATAAAGCGAAGAATTATCGTCAATCCCGATAATTCCGCTTGAACCGCATCCGATACAACCTTCGCCGTTCGGTTGTGGATTCATCTCTGGATACGGATTTTCTACTCCGA
>CALMEH010000623.1 GCA_937863115.1 uncultured Acidobacteriota bacterium | reverse complement strand
TTTTGCCTTTCGCAGAATGCGGAAGTGCTTTGCTCAGAGGTTTTAGCAGATTTTCACGAAACGCCGACGGCAGTTTTTCTAAACCGCTTCGTTTTTTATCGGTAACGTATCGCGTGTAACCTGCAAACAATTCGTCGCCGCCATCGCCCGACAAAACTACGGTTACAAAATCTCGCGCCATTTTGGAAACCATAAAGGTCGGCAACGCGGACGGATCGGCAAAAGGTTCGTCAAAATGCCAAACAAGTTCATCAACCGTTTCAACCAAATCCGGCGTTACCACAAACTCGTGATGTTCGGTATTGAAATGTTTCGCGGCAATTCGTGCATATTTTAATTCGTCAAAACTGTCTTCATTAAAACCGATGGAAAAAGTTTTCACGGGCGACGCGGAAATCTGCGACATCAACCCGACAATCGTCGAAGAATCAACGCCGCCCGAAAGAAATGCGCCAAGCGGAACTTCGGAAATCATCCGAATTTTAACCGATTCTTTAATCAATTCGCGCAAAGTTTCGGCGTATTCGTCTTCGGTTTTTATATCAATCGGTTTTTCATATCGAAAATCCCAATATTTTTCCGTTGTGATTTTGCCGTCTTTGAAAATCAAAAAATGTCCGGGCGCGAGTTTTTGGACATTTTTGAAAATACAAAATTCTTCCGGCACATAACCGAATGTTAAATACGCATCAAGCGCGGAAAAATCCATTTCGCCGGAAATTTCGCCGTGTGTTTGTAAAACTTTAAGTTCCGAACCGAAAACGAAACTTCCATTATTGGTCAAACTATAAAAAAGCGGTTTTTTGCCGACTCTATCTCTTGCAATAAATAGGCTTTCGTCTGATTTATCCCAAATCGCAAACGCAAACATTCCGCGCAAATGTTGCAAACAATCCGTGCCAAATTCTTTGTAAGCCAGCAAAATCGTTTCCGTGTCGGAATTGGTTTTAAAACGATGTCCGCGCAATTTGAGTTCTTTTTTGAGTTCTTGATAATTGTAAATTTCGCCGTTAAAAACGATAAACATCGAATCGTCTTCGGTATAAATCGGCTGTTGCCCGCCTTTCAAATCAATAATCGAAAGCCGCCGCATTCCGAGTGCGGCGCGACCTTCAACCGTCGCGCCTTGTTCGTCAGGACCGCGATGCGTAATGATTTTGCACATTTTGTCGAGCAAGATTTCACGCTCGCGCACAGGTGCATTTTTGTCTTTTGAAATAAATCCGGCGATTCCGCACATTGTTTTTTTTGATGTTCCGGCTGAGATTTTTACTGCCGACTTTTTAGAATTATGAGTAATTGGAGAAGTTTTTACAAAGGTTTTGTTTGATTGCGGGAAGGAAAGCGCAAGTCATTATCTAATTTACTATTTATCCGTTTTATTTACAAGTATTTTTATCGCCTTTAATGCGACTGTATTTTTGGTAAAATGTTGTAAAATGAAAACCGTCTTTGTCCTTCGATTATGGAAAAATTTTTTCGCGCCAAATTTTCCGATTCCGGAACCGAAACTTTCGGAGATTTCCGCGTTTCACTCGGCAATAAATCTTGCAATGTATTTGCCGAATGGACTTGGAATGGCGAAACCTTAACTTTAACAAACGACCGACACGGATTTTTTCCGGTTTATTATTTTTGCGACAAAAACGAATTCGCAGTTTCTTCTTCAATTGAAAAACTGTTGGAAATTGCCGGAAAAATCGAATTTGATGAAAACGCACTCGCGCTTTTTTTGCGGCTCGGCTGGCTTGTCGGCGATGATACGATTTTCAAAAACATCCGCGCACTTGCGCCCGAAAGCGTTCTGACGTGGGAAAAAGGCGTGTTAAAAATCGAATCGAAAGAAATTCTCGCACCGAAAACGCTGAACATTTCGCGCCGTGAAGCCATTGAAACTTACGCCGAACTTTTTCAAAAAGCAATCGAAAAAACCGTGCCGCCGAATAAAAAATTTATCGTGCCTCTGAGCGGTGGACGCGATTCGCGGCATATTACGTTTGCGTTGCACAAAGCGAATCTGCAACCGCTTGCCTGTGCAACGATTTTGCATCCGCCGCCGCGGGCAAACGAAGACGCGCGGATTGCGGCAAAAGTTTGCGAAAGTTTAAATCTCAAACATATTTTGCTCGAACAAAACCGTCCGCGTGCTGAAGCCGAAATTTATAAAAATAAAAAATTCGGATATTCGGTTTATGAACACGCTTGGTTTTTGGCTTTGGCGGATTATGTTTCGAAAAATCCGTGCGTAATTTACGACGGAATTGCCGGCGATGTGCTTTCCGCCGGACATTTTTTGACCGATAAACGTCTGAAACTTTTCCGCGAAGAAAATTTTCACGATTTGGCTGAAGATATTCTCGAAGCCGAAGGCTATATTCCGAAAATTTTGACGAAAAATTTATACGCGATTTACAGCCGCGAACGTGCCGTAAATCATCTTATTGAAGAACTTGTAAAATATAAAAACCATCCGAATCCGGTCGGCGCATTTTATTTCTACAGCCGCACACGCCGTTGTATTGCGCCTGTTTCGTTTAGTCTTTTAGGCGATTCGGTGCAGGTTGTAATGCCTTATCTGGAAACGGAAGTTTTCGATTTTCTTTCAGCTTTGCCGGTTGAAATGTTTCTTAATCACGAATTTCATACCGAAACAATTTTTTTTGCGTTTCCCGAATTTGCAAATATTCCGTTTGAAGAAAAAACCGCGCCGCTTGTGCCGGACACGGAATATTTTCGCCGTTTCAGCCGCGACGTTTTCAAATTTTCGAGAACACCGAGAAATCGGCAAATGACAAACCCAATGTTTTTTCTGTCGAGATTTTTACGAGCTTCGGTTGACAAAAAATATAGCCGCGCTGTCGTCGAATACGGTGAACAGGCAATTCATCTTTTACAATTGGAAAGGATTTAACGTCTGTCATCTATCATTTAACATTTATCTTTGAATATTGCTGGTAAATGATAAATGTTAAATGATAAATGTTACTTGAATATTTTCTCGAAAATCCGCTTCTCACCATCTTCGAGCAAGCCGAAACGATTCATCAGAATAAAGTAAATCGGCGCGAAAACGATTGCGGAAACTGCTAAAACCATACTTCCCGAAACAAAATCAACCAAACCTATTTTCGCCGAAGGAAAAATCGTGTGCGTCAGATTCGCCGTCCAAAAAGCGAGTTTTTCGTCGAAAAAAAAACCAAAAAAAAAAGTAATGGCGCCTCCCGCCACCGCCGCAATCGCCGTCAAACCGACACTTTTAAGTAAATAAATATCCGAAAATTTCACGCCCAATCTGCGCCACGCGATAAATGCCCCAACGATTTTATCAACAAAAGTTGCAACGACGACGATTGCAATCATACCGCGCAAATCGAAATTTTGAATCCCGAAATAAAGCGCGGCAACCAAACCTGCAAGAATAAATCCGCGCAAAATCAGCAAAATTCTGCCCAAATCTTCGTAAGCGCGAAAAATCGCATCGGTGATAAAAATGCTCATCGGCAAAAGCAGTAAATTTATCTCGAAAATCGGGACACTTGCCAGATAATTTTTCGTAAAAAGGGTTGTAACAAAAGTTCCGCCTTCAATCGCCAAAAAAACGTAAAGCGGAAAATAGACAAGCGCGAGTTTTTGCATTGCCCGCGCCGTCAAACGAATGATTTCCTCGCGTTCGCCCAACGCTTGCAGTTCGCTCATACGCGCAATCAATACCGAATTTACCGATTCGACAAGCATCGCAATCAGCGGAATCTGAAAACATCCGTAAGCGTAAATCGCATATTCCGCCGCAGAAAAATGCCAACCGACAAAATAATTATGAATATCGGTTTGCAAAGTCCAAAGCAAAGCCGCAAGCCCAAAAGGAAGCGCGTATTTCGCTTGTTCAAAGAAAAATTTGCGGTCAAATTTCACCCAAAAACGCGGAAAACGCACATTCAGATACACAAGCAAAACAATCGTCTGCAAAATCGCTTGCAACATTGCCGCGTAAATAAACGCTTCGACCGTCGCAAAAATAATTACTGCGCCCGCCATAAAAACGGTTTTCG
>CALMEH010000622.1 GCA_937863115.1 uncultured Acidobacteriota bacterium | reverse complement strand
TAATATTCGGCTTCTTTTCAAAAGCCGAAGAAACATTAGAAAAAGATTATTCGCTCAATTGGGCGACGAGAAATTTACTGCGTGAAGCGCGAAAACAAATCGCTTCTGCAGGTGCGGAATTCGGTTTTGCGGAATCTGCCAAAAAGTCGGCTTTGTTTGAAATTGCCGAATGGCATCAGCGGCGCGGCATTGAAAAAATTCAAGTCGCGGTTTCGTATTTTCGCCGCGCTGAACGCTGTGCTTTGTCGGCGAAATATCGCAAATTTGCGGTTCAACAAATCAAAAATTATGAACGTTTTTTACAGTCAAATCGAATTAATACCCAAACAGGTAACGAAACCCGAGAAACCGCGACCAAAACCCGATTTTGCCCGCAAACACTTACCTAAACAGGCGATTACAAGCCCCAAAAAATCAATTAACTTTAAATTATCGGCTCAAATTGAGCCGAAAAAAAATTAACTAGAGGAAGAAAATAAAATGAATAAACAAAATGCAATCTTGAGTTTTTTAACTATCGCTTTTATCGGTCTTTTTTCAATCGGCGCATTTGCCGTGCCGCCCGCAAACGACAATTTTGCCAATGCACTTGAAATAAACGCAATCGGACTTCCCTTTAATGCCAACATTACAGGAAGCAATTCTGAGGCGACGGCAGAGCCGGGCGAACCAAATCACAACGGTTCTCCGGCGGACTCCTCGGTTTGGTATAAATGGACTTCGCCTGCTAATCCACGGCGAATGACAGTCAACTTGCGTCGGAGCGATATTAATACTCGCCTTGTCATCTATATAGGAAACGCTCTAAATAATTTGGTTTTGGTCGCACAAAATAATGATGTTGCTCCAGGTATTTTTCAGAGTTGTGTTGATTTTCTACCGCAACCGAATACAACCTATCATTTTGCAATTGATGCCACAGCGAACGAACAATTTCCAACTTTTTGGGGAACAATCGGTTTGGACTTATATCCTTCAACTTCAAGACAATCAATGGATTACGATAGTGATGGTGTGAG
>CALMEH010000621.1 GCA_937863115.1 uncultured Acidobacteriota bacterium | reverse complement strand
GCTGCGGCTACGATTTTGCCGAATCAAGTGACCGCATTACCGAGCCGATGATTCGCAAAAACGGCGTGTGGGAAGAAGTTTCGTGGGACGAGGCAATGCAGTTCACAGTTAAGGAACTGCGGCGCATCAACGAAACTTACGGCAAAGAAAGCATTGGTGTTCTCGGTTCGGCGCGGGCAACCAATGAAGAAAACTATCTCGCCCAAAAGTTCGCCCGCGTTTGTTTTGAAACGAATAATGTTGATTGTTGTGCGAGAGTTTGTCATACGCCATCGGCGGCGGCACTCAAAATGATGCTCGGCACAGGCGCGGCGACCAATTCTTTTGAAGATGTCGAAATGGCGAAAACGATTATGATTTGCGGCGCGAATCCGACCGAAAATCATCCGATTGTCGGCGCGAAAATTAAACAAGCCGTTCTCAAAGGCACAAACCTGATTGTCGTTGATCCGCGGAAAACCGAATTGGCGAAATACGCCAAAATCCATCTTCAACACACAGCCGGAACGAACATTCCGCTTTTTAATTCACTCGCTCACGCCATTATTGAAGAAGGTTTAATTGATGAAGAATTTATTAAAACGAGAGTCGAAGAATTTGATGAATTCAAAGAATTTGTTAAAGACTACTCGCCGGAAAGCGTCGCCGAACTTTGCGGTGTTTCTGCCGAACAAATCCGCGAAGCCGCGAGAATGTATGCCATAAACAAACCTTCAATGAGCGTTCACGGACTCGGAATGACCGAACATATTCAAGGCACTGAAAGCGTTTTGTCGTTAATCAATATGGCATTGATTACCGGCAATATGGGCAAACGCGGATCGGGTGTAAATCCTTTGCGTGGACAAAATAACGTCCAAGGTTCAGCGCAGATGGGTTGCGACCCCGGAATTTTGACCGGTAGCATCGCCATCGAAGAAGGACGCGAACATTTTGAAAAAATCTGGCAGAAGGAAATCCCCTCAGCCAAGGGCAAAAATCTTTTGCAGATGATAGACACGGCGGCAAAAGGCACGCACAAAGCTCTGTGGGTAATCGGCTACGACGTTTTTCTTTCAAACGCAAACGCCGATTGGACGGAAAAAGCCTTTAACGCAATGGAACTCGTCATCGTGCAAGATTTGTTTATGAACGAAACCGCGAAACATTTTGCCCACGTTTTCTTTCCGGCGGTTTCTTCGTTTGAAAAAGACGGAACTTTTATGAATGGCGAACGCCGCGTTCAATTGCTTCGCCGCGTCATCGAACCGAAAGGAAACGCCAAAAATGATTGGGAAATAATTTGCGATTTGGCACGCGCTTACGGCAAAGGTGAGTATTTTAATTTCAATTCGGCTGAAGAAATCTGGAACGAAA